>JAYSVL010000003.1:0-2953 GCA_043718595.1 Gemmatimonadaceae bacterium | reverse complement strand
TCGGCGACGCCGAGTCGCAACGACTCATTCGCGCGGGTCGACAGTCGTTTGTGCGGTTGACGGATTCGATTCGCCTGGCGGGCGACGATCGCGCGGCGTTGGCGCGTGAATCGCTGGAGAGCTTCCGATTTGATTCCTTGAGTTTTGGCTTGACCGACGTCGCGCGCGCGCCAGCGGTCGCCTTCATGGTGCCGGGAAACGGCAGCGATGGCGAAGCGCTGGCGCTCAACTTGCCACCAATTGTCGCGCAGGTTCCGGCATGGTGGCGCACGGTGCAGCCGACGCTCCCCACCTGGACAACCGATTCCAGTAGCGTTCGCTGGTCCCGCCGCGGGTACGACGTGGTGGCCAAGCCCAGCGCCGATTTCGAGACGCTGGCCCTGACGCTGCTGCCGTCGCCAGCGCGGGCCGTTGCCGAATGGCCCATCGCCACCGTGCCGGCGCCCGCGTATCAACTCATCCCACTCGATGCGCCCGCAGTCTCGGACGTGCTGCGCGACGCGTTGGCTCGTGCGTTCGATGCGTCGTCGACGCTCGATGGCATCGCGACCGCGGCGACGCGTCGGTGGTCGCCTCGCCGTTCATCCACCATCGCGCGCCGCCCGATGTTTCGTCGGGCCGATCGTCGGGCCGATCGTCGTGCGGCAACGCCAGCGACTTCGCTCACTGCGCGGGCCATCGTTCATGACTGATCGTGCATTATCGATGCCTTATCGTGCATGACTGTCGTCCCTCTCGGAGTGTTTCAGAGACTGATGTCCGCGCATGAGTAGTCCGCGTCCAGGAAGCTCGGGTGATGTGTACGCCGCCATGCGCATCCCGAACTTTCGCAACTACACCATCGCGCTCTTCACGCTCACGCTCGGCATCCAGATCCAGGGGACCGTGGTCGGTTGGCAGATTTACGATCTCACACGCGATCCGTTGGCGCTGGGACTGGTGGGCCTTGCGGAGGCGCTGCCGGCCATCAGTTTTTCGTTGTTGGCGGGTCATGTCGCCGACACACGTGATCGGCGTCGCATCGCGCTGCTGGCGATGGTCCTGCTGGTCGCCTGCTCGGTGGCACTCTGGGCACTCGCGCACGCGGCGCCGCTGGGTCAAGCGCTGTCGGTGCCGCTACGCGTGAGCGCGATCTACGGTGTGATCGTCGTCAGCGGGCTGGCGCGCGCGTTTCTCACACCGGCGCGTCAGGCGCTGAGCGCGGAACTGGTCCCCCGACACCTGTTCAGTAACTCGATCACGTGGCGCAGCGGCAGTTGGCAGTTGGCCGCCGTGCTGGGGCCGGCATTGGGTGGTGTCCTGTACGCGATTGGCGGTACCCGATTGGGCTATGCTGTTGATGCCGTGCTCATGGTGCTCGCGGTGATGGTGTTGTTGTCTGTTCGTCATCGCTCACCCACGCGCGAGCGCAACGATGAGCCGATTCTCACGTCGATCACCGGTGGTTTGCGATTTGTGTTCCGCGAACCAATCTTGCTGGGCGCGCTCACGCTGGATCTCTTCTCCGTGCTGTTTGGCGGAGCGACCGCGCTCTTACCCGTGTTTGCCGCAGAGATTCTCCTCGCGGGACCGGTCGCACTCGGCGTGCTGCGCGCGGCGCCGGCCGTTGGTGCGGTGGTCGCCAGCATCGCGCTCATGCGCTGGCCCCCATTCGCACGCACCGGTCGCAACCTGCTGGTTGCCGTCTCCGGGTTCGGAGTCTGCATGATCGGTTTCGGCCTGAGCAAGAGTCTGCCACTGTCCGTCGCGATCCTGGCGGTGGCCGGCTCGTTTGATATGGTGAGCGTGGTGATTCGCAGTCTCATGCTGCAGGCTCGCACACCGGAAGCGCTGCTCGGTCGGGTGGCGTCCGTGAATCAGATTTTCATTGGATCGTCCAATGAAATCGGCGCGTTTGAATCTGGACTCACGGCGCGATGGTGGGGTGCTGTCGCGAGCGTGGTGGTGGGCGGCATGGCGACATTGGGTGTGGTCGCGACCGTGGCGTGGCGACTGCCAGCGCTACGGAACTTGCGGCAACTCACGACGGAGCGTGCGCATTAGAGCGCCGCCTCCTCCGTCAGCTTGAGCTCAATCTCCGTTCCATCGCGCGCCACCGTGGTGTGCGCAAACACGCTTTTTGCCTCGCGTTCCAGTTCCTTCGCGTCGGCCGAGTACCGCGCCGAGATATGCGTGAGCACCAGTCGACGCGCTCCGGCACGACGCGCAACCTCGGCGGCTTCGCGCGCAGTACTATGTCCCGTTTCCAGCGCGCGCGCCGCCTCTTCCTCGGCAAACGTGGCTTCGTGAATGAGCAGGTCGGCGTCCTGCGCGGCGAGGATTGTTTCAGCACACGGTCGAGTATCGCCAGTGATCACGATCCGGCGTCCACGGCGCGCGCCGCCTACCAACTCTGCCGGCTCGACCACGCGTCCATCTTCCAGGGTAATGGGTTCGCCTTTGTGTATGCGACCCCAGAGGGGACCCTCGGGAATGCCGAGCGCGCGCGCTAAATCCGGGTTGAATCGGCCCAAGCGGTCCTCCTCAATCAGGGCGATCCCCAAGGAGGCGGTTTGCCGATGGTCAACCGCAAACAGGTCGATCCGATAGTCTCCGCGTTTTAAAGATGAGCCCGCTTCAAGCTCGGTCACGGTGATTGGAAACGTGGTGCGCTCGCCACCCAAGCTGATGCATGACCGCAACATTCTGGCTGAGCCAAGTGGGCCCCAAAGGCGCAGCGCCTCGGTCCGGCCCTGTAACTGCATGGTACGGATCAGCCCCGTCAGTCCTAAAATGTGGTCCGCATGGGTGTGTGTAAAAAACAGATCATGGAACGCGAAGGAAATGCCGTAGCGCATCATCTGACGCTGCGTGCCTTCACCACAATCAACGAGAATTGTCTCGCCTTCCCGAATGAGCGCGAGCGCACTGACCCCGCGTTCAACCGTGGGGCGAGAGGCAGCGGTGCCGAGGA
>JAYSVL010000200.1:0-6228 GCA_043718595.1 Gemmatimonadaceae bacterium | reverse complement strand
CGAAAACGAGCTCGCGCGATGATGTAAGATCCACGGCCGGACAGGCAATCAGGCGTGATGCGCGGAATTGATAGTGCTTGCAATAAATCGATGACGCTGCGCTGACGGGACGGCGCTAACATGTGGTCGTCACCCACGCCCGCACCTTTGGGGCGTCGGATGACGTCCGGCGTAAGCACCGCAGGACGCTCGAGTGCAACGGCTGCGACACCGTTCAATCTCAGATCCTCAACCCGACAGGGAGAACTACATATGCTCAAAAAAATCATCGGCCGATGCCTGGCCACCGCCGCAATCCTCGCGGCCATCGGCGGTACAACCATCCTCTCCGCGCAGGAAGACGACTATCCGGCGGACATGGACGACGGGGCCGCCGCCACCTGCTCAAGCGGCACGACCGAAGTCTGCCGAGAATTTACGAGAACGGTGACGAGCTGCTCGCAATGGGTTCCGGTCTCCATCAACGCCTCAGGCAGTCCCGGCACTGGCTCGCTCGGTGTGACCATGCAGTGCAGCCAGCCGAATTCGACAACAACAAAAACCATCAACCACTGGTCCAAGTAGCGACAGCAGGCGCCGGGTGACATCCAAGGCGTCGTTCGCCGCAGACCAATTCAAACACTCAACAACCAGGAGAGAAACAAGTGCTCACAAGAAACTTTCACCGCTGTGTGGCCGCGGTTGCATACCTCAGCGTCGTCGGCGGAGCGAGCATGCTCTACGCGCAAGACGACGATTTCCCGATTGATATGGGCTCCATCTCGCTCGCGTCGTGCTCGAGCGGCACCACCACAGTCTGCAGCGACAGGTCCACGACGGTCACCGTCTGCAACGAGTGGGCTGCGGTCGGCGTGAACGGTTCAATCAGCGTCAAGGGCGGTGGGCTCGACGTGACCATGCAGTGCAAGACATCCGTAACGGAAACACTTCGGTTGGTGAACTACTGGTCGAAGTAGACCCGCCAAACGCCATCGCGATGCGATGGCGTAACGCACCAGCTTACCGCGCACGTCGGTGTCGCAGCCGCAGCCAGCGCGCTCAGTACAACGATTCCTTCACTGTCCTTCACTACACTCGAAACACCGACCATGAAGCCGCTACTCGCCGCAACCACAGCTGTCTTGCTCGCCCTCGAGGGAGGATACGCCCTGCACCGCGAGCAAGCCCGCGCACGCGCCGACGTGCGCGAAGTCCTGATCGATTCCACCAACACGGTCGGCACCCACACGGTAACCGCGGTCTTGCTGCTCGGCGCCGAGGACTGCCAAAACGCAATTGCGTTCGCAACGATGCTCGAAGGACTACGTCCTGCAGGCAGGTTACGCCGTCTGATCCTGGTCGCCGCGCCCGATTCCATTCGTCGCGACGTCGAGAACACCGCGCAAAATATGGCCATCAATGTCCCGGTGCGTTCGATCACCAGCGCGCAGCTGCGAACCCTCGGGCTGCGTCCGACGCGTCACATCGGTCGGCTCCTGATCGTAAATGAGCAGGGCCACGTCGCGATGATGAGCCCGTTGCCGTCAACTCCGTTCGAAGCCACCACAACACTCTCGTTGGCCAGAGTCGTCGCGACACGACTGTCCGACAGTCAGTAGTTGCCAAGCCATTACTCGACGCACAATCACTTTCACTTGAGGTGCCCCATGTCCGCGCTGCCAATTCGACTCTCTGTCGCGTGTTTCGGCCTGCTCATCGCAGCGGGATGCTCCGATCGTTCACAAACCGCGGCGCGATCTGAAACCGCCGAGCGGAGGAGCGTGGCCCCGCGCACGGTAATCGCGGCGGCGCCATTGAGCGGCCGCTTTCGCCTGCTCGAAGGTGACTCCTCGCACCAGTGGCAGGTGAAAGGCATCGCCCTGACACGAAACCGACTGTTCATACAGGACGCGGGCCTCCGCGACAGCGTCTTCGTGTTTGCCCTCGACAGCGCACTTACTCCGCTGCTCAGCATTACGGCGCGCGTCAACGCGGCAAGCGCCGGCACAACGACGCTGCTTCCCGCCAGCGACTCGACCGTGATGCTCGTGAGCAAGCAACGGCGTACGGCCACCGAAGTCGATGAAAGAGGGCGCACGGCCTCGCAGTGGGAATGGACTGAACAGAGCGACGCCATAGCCTTTTGCGCAGAGTCGGACTCCTCGGCGGTCCTCGTACAACACATCCGCAAGGGGTACCGCATGCGCCGATTGTACCGCAAAGGCAACTTCGGGCGCGAGTGGGATGTCGCCGAACCATGGCCTGGGTACTACCAGCGCCATTGGCTTGCCGGACACCTCACCACGGCGCCAACCCCAAGCATTGGCGGCTGCGTTCTCGCCCACCGGTTTGACCTTGGCTTCGCGCTGGTTGGACCAACGGGCACAACAGTCAACCTGCCGTACATAGAATCACTGCCCCCGGCGACCGTGGCAGTTGAAACAAGCACCGTCAACGGCGTCTTCTCCAGCAATGAAAGTGCGGCGGGGGCGGTGCGCAGCACCCGCGAAATAGCAGTCTCCGGGGACTCCGTTCTGACCCTCTTCGAAGGACGTGAGCGGGGTGCCGCAGCACGATTGGATGTCTACGATCTCACGCAGCGACGCTATCGCCACACGCTCAATCTGAACCAGCGTATTGAAGCGTTAGCATCGTCGTCGCGCGCCGTCGCGATCGTCATCCGACGCAACGAACGGCTCGGCGTCTGGGTGGGCGAATTACACGGCGTACCATCGGCGACACCTGCACCACCTACCCCTCACTAGCACCACACGAGAACCCGCTCAATGCGCGCAATTGCCATCCTCAGATCGTCAACGTTGCTCGGTGTGCTCGCTGCCACCACCGTAGCCGCTCAGCATCCTCCGCTGGTCGACGCGCGAGTCGTCTGGACGGCGGCCGACGATCCAAGCGCCATCCTCAGCAGGTCGGCTCGATTCGCCGTGGACCAAGCGGGCAACCTCTTCTATCCCGAAGTCAACGAGTCGACCATCTATGTGTTCGATTCGCTGGGAAAGTACGTCGCCTCTATCGGACGCAAAGGCGGAGGGCCGGGAGAATTCCAGGGCGTGTGCTGCGCGGCGATCGATACAAAGGGACGATTGTGGGCTCGCGACATGGGCGGGGGTCGTTACAACGTGTTCTCGCTGAAAACGCCACAGCGGCCACAGCTCGCCTTTCAGGTCAAGATGGCCCATACGGACCGAAACCTGTGGATCAGTCCGCAGTTCAATCGGCAGGGATGGCTCTATGACCTTACGTCAACAACGCGGTCCGGAAATCCACCGCAGCGCGGATTCGATCGTCTCCTCGTCGACACGACGGGCGTCGTGCGTGCAAAGCAGGTGCTGACTTCGCCCACAGACGTGACAAAACCCTACACGGTCACCTCGACGACAGGCGGTTCGACTAACACGCGATATTTCTACTCGCCATACCGCACGATGGCGCTCCGCGCAGACGGGCCAATGGGTGACATGGCGCAAGCGAATAGTGGACACTACGCGATCACGTGGATGAAGGACGATCAGTCGGTCCGTCACCAGATTACCCGCGCCATAAACGGCCCAGTCCTCGCTAGCGCGGAACGCAAGCGCGCTGAAGACGAGCTCCGAGCCATCGCGACGGAAGCACGAGTCGACCTCGCCAGCCTGCCGTTCACCGTACCAGAACGCAAGCCCGCCCTTCGCGCGCTGGAGTTCGATCTTGACGGCCGACTCTGGGTGGAGCGCTATGTCGCCATGGGCACACCGAGAGAGACTGATGTCTACGACCAGCGCGGCAAGCTCGCATTCACGGTGGTGTGGCCCGCCCTGCGTGGAATCACCTTCACCGGAGCCGCGCGCGGCAACGATGTGTGGGTTGTCACCGAAAACGCAGACGATGTGCCACGGATCGTCAAACTCAGGCTCACCCCGAGGCCATAACCAACTTCAACGCACTCGCGGAGCGCGCGGTCCATTCGCTGAAAAACCGCCGCCGACACGCCTTCAACTAGCTCACACGGCGCCGGAGCGGTAGACTCCGCCGATGGTCGACTCTCCAGTGCCTGGTACCGAGTGGTAACGCTGGCTGGGCACACGTTGATTGCAGCGACGGCCCTGCTGCTGACGGCACCGGCACGCGCGCAGGCGCAAGTAAATCTCGATGCTCCTCCGGCACCCGTCGCACCAGCTGTCATCACGCGCAATGCCGCCGGGCAAGCGACTGTTCGCGCCATCAAACTGACAACGCCACTTAAGCTCGACGGTGTACTCGATGACAGCGTCTACGCGCGTGAGTCGCCATTTGGCGGACTGATTCAGGTTGCGCCCGACTTTGGCAAACCGGGCACCGAACGCAGCGATATCTGGATCACGTATGACGATCGCAACATCTATCTCTCGTGTCGCTGTTATGACACGTCACCGCCCGACGACTGGGTAGTGAACGAGTTGCGACGTGACACCGGTGGGCTGCGTAACAACGAGCACATCGGCGTCATGTTCGACACCTTCCACGATCGTCGCAGTGGCTTCGCCTTCTACACCAACCCACTCGGCGCGCGGGCGGATTATTCCGTTGTGGACGAGGGAGGATCGAACACCGACTGGAATCCCGTGTGGACATCGAAGACCGGTCGCTTCGACGGCGGATGGACGGTTGAGATGGCGATTCCCCTCAAGTCGCTCCGATATCGCGCCGGCACCAATCAGGTGTGGGGCATTCAAGTGCGCCGTTCCATTCGGCACAAAAACGAGTGGGACTATCTCACACCCGTGCCGCGCATTCTCGCCGGTCCGCAAGCGCTCAATCGCGTGTCTGCGGGCGGCACACTCGTTGGTCTCGACCTGCCGGAAGCGGGCAAGAACATCGAACTCAAACCGTACGCGGTGTCGCGCGTCACGACGGATCGCGTCCGAACACCCGTCATCAACAACGGGTTCGACACCGAGGTTGGCGGTGACATTAAGTACGCCGTCACACCAAACCTCACGGCCGACGTCACGATCAATACCGACTTCGCGCAGGTAGAAGTCGACGAGCAGCAAGTGAATCTGACGCGCTTTAGCCTGTTCTTCCCCGAGAAGCGCGACTTCTTTCTCGAAGGGCGTGGCATTTTCGATTTTGCACGCGGCGGCAGCGGTGCGTTCTCCAACAGCACGACCGACACGCCGAGTTTGTTTTACACGAGGCGCATTGGACTGGACGCCGGGAACGTCATCCCGATCACTGCTGGTGGTCGACTGACGGGAAAACTTGGGCCGTGGGCGCTCGGGCTGATGAACATCGGCACGGGCAACAATCCGGCGACGACGCGCGCCGATGCTACCAACTTCACCGTGTTGCGACTCAAACGCGACGTGCTCCGGCGCAGTGCGATCGGGGCGATGGTCACCAATCGTTCCATCGCTGCATCGGGAAACGGATCGAATCTGGCCTACGGCGTGGACGGCGCGTTCCTCCTGTCGCAGGCGCTGACCGTTGGCACCTACTGGGCGCAGACCAACACCACCGGCACGCGCGGAAACAACCAGAGTTATCAGGCGCGAGCGGACTACGGCGTCGACCGGTACGGTGCGCAAGCCGAGTTTCTGAGCGTCGGCCGCAACTTCGATCCGCAGATTGGTTTTCGGCGACGCTTCGATATCAATCGCTCGTTTGGCCAGCTGCGTTTCAGTCCGCGGCCGGCAGACCAGTCGGTGGTACGAAAGTTCACGGGAACCGTGTCCGCCGAATACATCGAGAATGGCGCGGGGTCGGTCGAAGCGCGCGTGTTCACGGGACACGTCGGCACGGAGTTCGCCAACAGCGATGTGCTCTCGCTTGACGTGACGCAGGACCACGAATTTCTGCGCGCACCGTTCACACCCACGGGCTCACCGGCAGCAATCGCACCCGGCGGCTACACGTTTCCGTTCGTCACCGCCTCGTACGGGTTCGGGGCGCAGCGACGCATGTCGGGCACGCTCGCGGTGCAGCGCGGCGCGTACTACGACGGAACGATTCGCAGCATCTCATTCGGCGGCAGCCAGTTGGCTCAAAGTCGCATCGCCGTTCTGCAGCGTCTCGCGTTTGAGCCGTCGGTCACCATCACCCGCATCGAGCGCGCGGCGGCATCGTTCACCACGCGTGTGGCGCGCACCCGCGTCGACTATGCGTTCACGCCGCTGATGTTTGCCAGCGCGTTGGTGCAGTACAGTTCCGCCGATCGCGCGTTCAGTACCAACCTGCGCTATCGCTGGGAGTACGCGCCGGGCAGTGAGCTGT
>JAYSVL010000199.1:0-2167 GCA_043718595.1 Gemmatimonadaceae bacterium | reverse complement strand
CGGCCTTCACGCATCACGCGAGCATCGTGCCGCCAGTTGTTGCCGAATACCGACGTCGCCGTGATGCGATGGTCGCCGCGTTTCACGACGCTGGCTGGAACGTCGCGGCGCCGAACGCCACGATGTATCTGTGGCTGCCGGTGCCGGCTGGGTACGACGATTGGGGTTGGGTAGACGCGTTGATGGAGGGAGCAGGAATTGTTGTCACACCAGGTCTCGCCTTTGGTGAGGCTGGACGTGGACACTTTCGCGTCTCGTTCGTGCAGCCGGCCGATGTATTGGCCCGCGCTGCGCAGGCGATCGCAGATGCGGCACTCGTTGAAGCGGCACCCGCGTCATGAGCTCGCGACTGCGCTGCGCAAACGTTCGCCCGTGATGAGCGCCACGGTCGTGCCCGAACAGAACCTATGCGCCGATGACGCGAGTGAGCCGCCGGTCACGGGGCGAGATCGTGCCGACGCGCCGGTTTCGCTGGTCGCCGAGCGATTCTTGCGCGCCATTCTCGTCGCGGTGCCGTTCGAGTTGTTGGAGGAAGTTCATTTGTTTTCGCCTCTCCGGCAGGGCGTTACTGAGACAGGTATAGCCGTTGTGGCGGCCCGTGAGGTGGTGCAACGCCACGAGATTCCGGACGCTCCGCTGGCATTGTCCCCTGAGCTCTCGTTGGACGTCGAACCGATGCAACACAACGAACCTGTGCTGGAGATACATGGCGCACTGGACGACGTCTCGCCGTATGCGGACGAAACGTCAGAGAGTGACGCCGTCGCACCACCCGCGCCACGAGTGCGTCACACGATTTACACGGCCCGCTACCGACTCGTCATCAAGGGGGCCGAGCGCGGCAAATGGGAGGCCGATGTCGTTGCGGAAGCGGAGGCGCCGCTGATCACCGTAGAAACCGTCGTGCGCGGTGTGCAACGCCGCGCTGGTGAAGACTCAGCGATCACACGATTCAGCGCGGCGCAAGTGGCCCACGCGCTGCGACGTCATCCAACGGACGTGGCCGCGTCATCATGACCTGGTGCCTCGCGCGTGTTTGATCGCGGCGCCAGTCACGCGGACGAGAACAACACCGACGGTCGGGCGGCGTTTCAGTCGTATTTGCGCGACCACAACTTGCCGGTCACCGCGCAACGTCTGGCCATTGCCGACGTCATTCTTGGTGGTGATCAGCATCTTTCGGTGGATGACGTGACCAAAGCGTTGCAGGCGCAGGGCGCGGCCGCAGGAACAGCCACTGTGTATCGCACGATTGACGTGTTGGTACGCAGCGGTCTCGTGGTCGAACGCGATTTCGGCGAGGGATTCAAACGGTATGAAGCGTCGCGCGGCATGCCGCATCACGAACACCTCCTGTGCACCATGTGTGGCAAGGTCACCGAATTTCGTGACGAGCGACTGGAGCGCATGACCACGTTGCTGGCGGAATCACACGACTACGCCCGGCAGCGACATCGCCTGGTGATTCACGGCCTCTGTGGTGACTGTCGCCGTGGCGCCGCGCGCGCTCGCCAAGGGTAGCGAATGGCGCCCGACTCACTCACCGTGCTCGTGGCATTCTCGGCCGGGCTGCTCAGCTTTCTCAGCCCCTGTGTACTGCCGCTGGTGCCAAGTTACGTCACGTTCATTACCGGGATGGGGCTTGACGACCTGACCCGAGCGCGACGCGCAACCATGGTGCACGCGCTGCTCTTCGTGCTGGGCTTCTCCTTCATTTTTGTGTGTCTGGGTGCCGGTGCAACGGCCTTTGGGCAATTGATGCTCGCGTACCGCTCCTACATCGCGCGCGCCGGCGGTGTGCTGATGATCGTCCTTGGTCTCTGGATGCTCGGCGTGTTGCAGATCGGTGCACTGCAGCAGGAACGTCGCGTGCACCTGAGCGACAAACCCATCGGCTACTTCGGCACGGTACTCGTCGGCATTGCCTTTGGTGCAGGATGGACGCCATGTCTGGGTCCCACGCTTGGCGCCATCTTGCTGCTCGCCGCGAACGAAACGCAGTTGAGCAAGGGGATCGCGCTGCTCGCGGTGTATTCCGCGGGTCTTGCTGTGCCGTTTCTGCTCAGCGCGTTGCTGCTCGAACGCTTTCTCGCCTTCTTCAAGATATTTCGCACCAAGCTGGGGCTGGTCAATCGCATTGCAGGCGTGCTGCTCATTGTTGTTGGTG
>JAYSVL010000198.1:0-6232 GCA_043718595.1 Gemmatimonadaceae bacterium | reverse complement strand
CTGTCGGCCTACACGCAGAACACGCTCGCTGTCGTGGCGGCGAGCGGCGGTGCAACGCGACTGCTGGCAACAACGCTCGATCGCGACGTCAGTGCGATCACATGGACCAGCGATGGCGCTGCGTTGCGCTTCTTGCTCGGCGATGATCGCGCTGTGCATCTGGCAACCGTGCCAGCGGTCGGCGGTGCGGTGACGCGATTGCTCGACGGACGCCGCGTGGTTACTGCATACGATGCAACAGCGTCTGGACGTATCGTGATGAATGCGGCCACTGCAATACGGTCGGCGGAAGTCAGTGCGTACGACAACAGCGCGTTGCGTACACTGACGCACGTGAACGATTCCGTGTTCGCCCAGCTGCGCGTCGGCACCACGGAAGACGTGTCGTTCAAGAACAAGGACGGACTAACCGTTGGCGCGTTGCTTGTTAAGCCAGCGGACTTTGATGCGGGCAAGAAATACCCGTTGCTCCTTCGTATTCACGGAGGACCGAACGGGCAAGACCAGCACAGCTTCTCGTTCGAGCGTGAGTTATTTGCCGCCAACGGCTACGTCGTCCTTGCCGTCAACTATCGCGGCAGCTCCGGTCGCGGACAGGCGTGGAAGAAAGCAATCTTCGCCGACTGGGGGAACAAGGAAGTGCAGGACCTGCTGGCCGGCGTCGATCACGTGGTTGGACTCGGCCTTGTCGATACGACACGAATCGGCATAGGCGGATGGAGCTACGGTGGCATTCTCACCGACTACACCATCGCGACGACGACACGCTTCAAAGCAGCGACGAGTGGCGCCGGCAGCGCGTTGCAAACCACCATGTACGGCACCGATCAATACATCTATCAATACGAAAACGAACTCGGTGCGCCGTGGAAGAATCCCAAGCTTTGGGAAAAGGTGTCGTATCCGTTTTGGCACGCAGATCGCATTACCACACCCACCTTGTTCCTCGGCGGTGAGAAAGACTTCAACGTGCCAATCGGCGGTGGTGAGCAGATGTATCAGGCACTCAAGTCATTAGGCGTGCCTTCGCAGCTCATCGTGTATCCCGGCCAGTTTCACGGCATCACACGACCGAGTTTTGTCAAAGATCGCTACGATCGATATCTGGCGTGGTACGGCAAGTATCTCATGGGGGTCACGCCGTAGGCATCGCCCGCGTGGGAGACGGCGACGGGCATAGAGAAACCGCTACGCCGACCGGCTGCGCTTCGCCTCGTAGAGTCGCTGATCGGCGCGTGCGATCCACTGCTCCACGCGCTCACCGGCCTCTGCCGATGACACGCCAATCGCCGCCGTCACCAGTCGACTGATGCCATCACTCAACGCGACCGGAGTTTCCTGCAGTCGCTTGGTGAGTCGTTCGGCGAGCGCTGTTGCGGCTCGTTCATCGGTGTTGAGCATGACCACAGCGAACTCGTCGCCGCCGATACGGCACACGACATCGGTCGCGCGCGTGCAGACCATGCAGCACGCCTGCGCCACTGCAGCAATCGCGATGTCACCGGCCGGATGGCCGAGCGTGTCGTTGATCACTTTGAGCGCGTCGAGATCGACCGACAAGAGTGAGACTGCACTGCCGGACAGCGTCATCATCGCGAGCGCACGCTCCATCGCCTCTGTGAAGCGCAACCGATTGCCAACACCAGTGAGCGGGTCGGTGCGTGCGATGTCTTCAGCCTCAGACAGCGCTCGACCAAGAGAGGCCACGCGCTCGGCCATCAGGCGCCGCTCCTGGGTAGCGCTGTGCTGACGGGTGACGATCGCTTCGGTAATCAACCGCAACGCGTCTGGAAGTTCGCGCATCAGCGCGGCCGCATCATCGTGTTGGGCACACGCTCGCAGTCGCACGAGTTGTTGCTCGACAACAGCATCGGCTGCGGCATCTTCACCAGCAACACGCACCAATGACGCCACGGTATCCCACACGACGCGCCGCAGTTCGCCGATCTGTTCTCCCGCCGTCGCCGCTTCGGCGCGCCGACGCGTACTGGTGAGTGAGGCCAGCGTCTTCCAGTCACGTGACCGCACCGCACCCGTGCTCGCATCTGGCTCATGAACGCCCGGTATCGGAACGCCGAGCGTTGCGTGCCGGTGCCAGTCGCTGATGACGCGTATGGCCTCCGCCCCCTGCTCGTCCGGAAGCAGGATGGGATGGTGTGACCAGCACTGCAGCACGGTGCCGAGGCAGTCGAGAATTGCCGATTCGGTGTCCGAGGTAGCCGATGCCCGCGAGTCAGGTTCGCGCACGCCAGGTGGCTCCACGACGGCAGTCGACGCGGCATTGTCAGCGCGAGAGAAGAGTCCAAACAGTTTAGACATACCAAAAGGAGTATCGGCACCTCGCCGACGCTCCTGAACCAGTGCGCCATGGCGCGGACGCCTGAGCGCACTTCGCGCGTCTCCTGTGCCGATGGGAACTATCGCGCCCGCTCGTGTCTACGTTTCGTGACTGCCCGGGAGGCGCCATGAAATCGTTCGTTTTCGTACTGCTTGTTGCCAGCACTCTTAGCTGTTCCAGCGACCCGCTGAAAGGTCTCGAACCCGGCACCGGCCCGTCGGTGTCCGACGGTGCCCTGTACGCGCTGACGCAGCCCACCACAGCATGGACGTTCTACAAACGGAATGCCACGCCGATTCAGCGCGCATCACGACCGCATGCGGAAACGCACGCCCTCGTGCGCTACAACGCCCGTGCTGCCACGCAACTCGATGCCGACGGCAAGGTTCGACGCGACGCGTCGTTCCCCGACTCGTCGATCATCGTCAAAGTGTTGTCCAACGGGCCGACGCTGGTGACGTACGCAGTGATGATGAAACTGCGCAACTCGGCCAGTGCCGGCTTTGACGGTTGGATTTGGGCCGAATATGACCCCAGTGGTGCAGTCAAATACTCGACGACTGGTCGCGGTGGAGCGTGCTCGTCTTGTCACTCGTCGGGCATCGACTACACCCGCATGAATGACTCGCACCCATAGCGTCAGACAGCATCGCATCGCTTGATACTCATCACAATCGGAAGGCCGACTGACGCCGCGTTCCCGACAAGCTGAATCCACCAGCGCCTGTTGAGCGTCGGTAGCACACTGGCGACACCTTGCCAGAGCCGCGTGCACGTTGACACGTGGAAACCGACACTGAGCACGACAGCGAAGACGTTTGTTGCGTGGCCACGGTTTGCGGGACAGCATCTCCGCCTGGACGCCCGTTGTTGTAATGACGACTGGCGCAATGAACCCGCGCTCGTCGAAGCGCAACTCGTCGATGCTCACCACGCGATGATTGCGATCGGTTTCGCCGAGCGGCCGACGATGGTACACGATATAGAATCGTGATGAGTTTGGCGCGTGGAGCACCGAGTGATGACCAGCACCTGTCGCCACCGTTGAATCTTGCGCCAGAATCTTTCCGACACGCTCGAACGGACCGAATGGTGAGGAGCCAATCGCGTAGGCCACGGCATAATTTGGCCCCGTCCACCCGCCTTCCGACCACATGAAATAGTACTTGCCATTGTTCATGAACATGTAGGCACCTTCGACGTATCCTTGTGGCGTGATCTCCTTGAAGGTGCTGCCGTCGGGAAACGGGATGAAGCCAGTGAACGCGTCATTCAGTCGCGCGATATTACAGTGACGCCAGCCGCCAAAGATGATGTAGTACGCGCCGTCCGTATCGCGAAACACCATCTGGTCGATGGGTTGCGCGCCATTGTAAAACTTGTCGATGAGCGGCTTGCCGAGGAAATCCATAAACGGACCGCTCGGTGATTTCGCGCGCGCGACGCCAATGCCACCCACTTCGTTGTCGTTCTGGATGTCGTTGGCGCCAAAAAACAGGTAGTACCAGCCTTGCTTCTCAATGACCGATGGCGCCCACACCGCGCGTTTTGCCCACCGCACATTGGCGGTGTCGAGTACACGCGCGTGCTTCGTCCAGGTGACGAGATCGCGCGACGAGAACGCATCCATGAACGTTTGCGCGTTGTAGGGGGCCGAGTACGTGGGAAAGATCCAGTACTGTCTGTCGAAGACGTGCGCTTCGGGATCGGCGTACCAGCCGGGCAGTATTGGATTGCCGGAGCGAATCGGTTGCGCTTGCGACGCTGCCGGAGTGGCACTGATGCCGAGCGCGACCAACGCACGAAGCGCGACCTGTTTCATCATGATTGAGTTTGTTTACGGGCCGGGATTCGAGGGCCTTGCAAATGCGGCGCACGTTCAACCGGCGCGCTGGAGTCAGCCCCGTTCGCAATCGCGTACGCCAGTTGTGATACCTGAGCAACCGCAGTCAATCGCTCCGACGCGGTCAAATTGGTGACCGCTGGCTCAGGCTCTGCGCCTTGTGGCGCCCGCCCTCCCGTCCATGTCGCGCGCCGGTGCGCTGCTCGCTCGATCGCAGCGGCTTCCTCGCTCGGTTGGGATGTGCGGGTGACGCCCTCAAGACGCACGCGAAGGCCAACAGCAATGTGCAACCCTTTTACGTAGGATTGCGGCACGACAGTGAGCGCGCAAGGCCAACGCGGCCAGCAGGCACTCTACGTCGCGATGTGCCCATGTTGCGCCGCGCCTCGCACCGGCGCTCGGCAAATCTTTGCACTGCGATGACGGTTTGGCGACGTGGCGTGGTCAAGTTGCCAATTCCTGTCGTTTGCGATATCTCAATTCCGCGAGTTGATTAACTCAATACACTAAGATAATTAACTCAGTCGATTGAGATAACAGAATCTTCAACCCGATCTGCCCAACTATGTCCTTCCAACGCAAGCAGTTACGCACGCTCTGTGCCCGCCTGTCGGAAGCGCGGAAATTCATTAATGTGCTCGCGGGACCACGACAGGTAGGCAAGACGACCGCTGCCCGTGCGGCCATTTCGCAGCTTGCGATGCCTAGCATTTTCGCGGTTGCAGACGACCCGGGGCTCCCGCACACGGACTGGCTCCACGACATCTGGGCGAGCGCCCGAACGCTCGCTCGGAACGGAGGCGACGGAGCCGTGCTCGTGTTGGACGAGATCCAGAAAGTACCGGGATGGGCGAACACCGTGAAAGCGCTCTGGGATGCGGACACGGCAAGCGACACGCCTCTGCACATAGTCCTGCTTGGCTCAGCGCCATTGCTGGTGGGTGCGGGACTTACTGAGTCGCTTGCCGGTCGATTCGAAATGTTGCGCTTTCCGCATTGGTCATTCGCGGAAATGCGCGGCGCATTTGCCGTCAGCTTCGAAGAATTTGTGCTGTTCGGAGGATATCCCGGCGCCGATTCCTTGCGCGCGACACCTGACCGATGGGCAGCCTATATACGCGATGCAATCATTGAGCCGACCATCGCCCGCGATGTGCTGACCATGTCACGTGTCGATAAACCGGCGCTCTTCCGACAGCTGTTCGATTTGGCATGTGCGTACTCGTCGCAGATCGTCACCTGGGAGAAACTGGTGGGCCAGCTGCAGGACGCGGGCAACACGACAACGCTCGCGCACTACGTGGAGCTGCTCGCCGGCGCGGGGATGATCACCGGGCTCAGGAAATACTCTGGCTCCGTGGTGCGAAAGCGCGGGTCGAGTCCCAAGCTTCAGGTCTTCAATACCGCATTGGTCACCGCGCAGAGTCGACTGCCCATGCAAACATTTCGCGACGAACCCGTGCGTTGGGGGCGACTCGTCGAATCGGCGGTTGGTGCGCATCTCGTGAACACCGCGATGGATGGTCGCCTCGAGGTGATGTACTGGCGAGAGCGCGACGACGAAGTGGATTTCGTCATGCGCACACCGACCCGTACTGTCGCCATCGAAGTCAAAAGTTCCGGGCGTGCACCCGCGCGCACCGCGAGGATTGCCCTGCAACGGAAATACGCGATTGACCGGTTCGTGGTGGTTGGTGGCGAGGATATTTCGGTTGAGGAGTTTCTGCTCTCCGCACCAGAGTCGCTATGACAGCGTGGTTGACTCGACAACATGCGTGTACGAATTTGGCCATCGCTCACCGCCAGCGCACTCCACCTCCATCGACGAGCCCGAAATGCCGACACCGTTTGAATCCGCGCAACTGAACTTGCAGCTCTTCGACATGCGTCGGGAGCGTGAGTTGCGCGCCGCACGTCATTGGTACATCACAGAATTCCATCCGCAAACGGAAGAGGAGTATTTCGCGGTCGTGGTGTCGGAGAAGAACGCGTGGGTGCGGATGGTGGTCGGGTACTGGGAGATGGCGGCGTCGATGGTGACGTTTGGTGCG
>JAYSVL010000197.1:0-2174 GCA_043718595.1 Gemmatimonadaceae bacterium | reverse complement strand
AGTGGGGTGGTGAAAGAGTGGCCGATGCCCGGCGGCGCCACGTCGTTGCCGTACGCGATGACCGTCGACGATTACGATCGCCTATGGTTTGTCGAGACCGGACGTCAGCCGAATCGTTTGGTGGGCTTTGATCCACGTGGTGAGAAGTTTTTCGGACACACCGATCTTGGACCAGCGGCGCCGAACACGGTGCGACATATGGTGTTCGATAAGACCACGCGTGCGATCTGGTTTGGCAGTGATCGTGGCACGATTGGACGTGCGATGGTGCCGAAGGGAGTCGGGACGCCGATTTCGTGACCGACGGAGCGGGCGTCGACGCGCAACCTCGCTACGTAAGTCGGGCGAATTCGGCGGGGCGGCGTCGTGGTCCTGGCGATTCCGCTGCTGTGCGATACCCGAGTGACCTGGAGGACGTACTTCGGCGCCGTTTACGGCTGATGGCGATCTTGCCGCTCGTTGGTATTGGCGCGCTGTTGATTATTGGATTGCTCAGTGGTTGGCAGCGGTATATGGCGTCACCTGCGGAACTATTTACGAGGGTGCCGTACTATGGCATAATGTCGCTGGTGATGGTCGTGTGCGCGATCGTCACTATCGTGCTTGCGCCGGGACGCGGTCTGAGCGTCGATCGTTTGCGCACCATGGAGTGGGTCGCGTTTGCGCCGGTCGTGCTCTTGTTCTCAGCGGCGCTCACACTTGGGCTGCTGGAGCAGCTACCAGAGTTGCCGCAACTGTCGTGGAACTTGGCCATGGCGACGTCGCTCACGTGGGCGGCGATCATGGTGCAATACGGCATCTTTATCCCCAACACGTGGCAGCGTTGTGCGGGCGCCGTGGGACTGATTGCGCTGTGTGCGCTGGTGCCCGATGCCTATGTGCTGTGGCACCATGATGTCGCAAGCAAACTCGCGCTGACGTACATGGCGGTGAAGGCGCAGTTCATCGGGTTCTTTGCCGCGCTGTCCATTTATGGATCACATCGCATTGACGTGTTGCAGCAGGACGCACTCGACGCGCGCTCACTTGGCCAATACGTGCTCAAGCAACAACTCCGCGGTGGCGGGATGGGTGAAGTGCATCTGGCGGAGCACCGGTTGTTGCGACGTCCGTGCGCGGTGAAAGTCATTCGCGAAGGGCAGCATCGAGACGCAAATGCGCTCGCGCGATTCGAACGGGAAGTGCAGGCGACGGCATCGCTGACACATCCGAACTCCGTGCAAATCTTTGACTACGGTCGCACGGATGACGGCACATTTTTCTATGCGATGGAGTATCTGCCCGGGCTATCGCTGGACGAGATGGTGGAGCAGCATGGAGCACTGCCGCCGGCGCGAGTTGTCCACTTTCTGGTGCAATTGTGCGGCGCGCTCGGCGAAGCGCATGGCCGAGGACTGCTGCATCGTGATATAAAGCCGGGCAACGTGATCATCTGTGAGCGCGGTGGTGTGCATGATGTCGCCAAGTTGCTGGACTTTGGGCTCGTTACGCCGGTGCTGAGTAGCGGCGGCACCGATGGCACACGCGTGAACGGCGGTGACGCGCATCTCACGTTGCCCGGCGTGATACTCGGCACGCCCGCGTTCATGTCGCCGGAGCAGTGTGCCGGAGACGAAGCACTCACGGCGGCCAGTGATATCTACGGACTTGGCGCGCTGGGTTACTACTTGCTTACCGGGCGAGTGCTGTTTCCCAATCGCACGCCGATGCAGATGCTTGCGGCGCACATGTATGAAGCGCCCGCCCCGATGGCTGGCGTTGGAGTGATGGTGTCGAGTGATGTTGAGGCGATCATCGTGCGGTGCTTGTCGAAGGAGCCAGCGCAGCGGTTTGAGAGTGCGGCGAGCCTTGAACACGCGTTGCGCGCGACGAGTATGGCGACGGCGTGGAGCGAAGCTCAGGCGAGTGCGTGGTGGGCAAGCACAGTCGGCAATGCAACGAGTCGCGTGAGCGCATAGTTGCCCGACTCGGCCGAGGAGGCTTATAGCCGTCGCGTGGCGGCAGGCCATCGCCATTTCGCTGCGTGCCGCATCAGGAGCTTGAGCGGCATCACAGGACCGCGCCCAGGTTATGGATTCGTCATCGCGTACACCATGTCCCCTACAAACCGCTTACACGACTCGTTCTCGACGAACTGTTTGTATACCTGCGTGTCATCGGTGAGCAGATGTTGC
>JAYSVL010000196.1:0-2176 GCA_043718595.1 Gemmatimonadaceae bacterium | reverse complement strand
TGGGCGTCTCGCGAAGCCTACGCCGCCGTTGACTGGCTGTAAAGCACTCAACCTCACTCGGCGCATGGCGCCGTACCACCCTCGGGCGGTTGACAGTCGAACGTCCAGCGTCTTGTCTTCAGTCTATGCGCTTTATGCCCCGTAAAACAGGTGCCGGACTGCTCGCGCTCGCGCTCGCGGCGGCGTGTGTACCATCCGCTGCACGACAGGGTACGCGTCCGATCGAGCAGTTGCTCGTTGAGCGCGGCATCGCATCACCCACGTGGTCTTCCCTCGATTCGACGACGCCCATTGCCGTCCCGGCAGGTGCCCTGACCGCACAGGACGCGATGCGCACGGCATTGGTTCGTAGTCCGCACGTACGCGCCGTCCTAGCCGATGTCGGCGTCGCCGCCGCCGATCTGTGGCAAGCCAGCCGACTCCCGAACCCGGTGCTGGATGCGCTTGTGGGTGCGCCCACCACCCGTGGCACTGGCGTCTCGTCGGTTGGGCTGGGATTTGCCATCGTGTCTGCGTTGCAGCGTCCAATGCGACAGCGTATCGCAGCCGCGGAGTTGCGCGCCGTAGAGCAGCGCGTGGCAGATGCGGTCGTGGGTGTGGCGATTCAGGTCCAGCGCGCCTATGTGGACGTGCAGCATGCGCAGCAAAGTCTTGAATTGACACAGTCGGTGGCGGCTGCGTCGCGCGCGTCTGCGGGAGCCGCGCGTGCAATTCGTGACGCCGGAAACCTGGCCGAGTATGTGGTGGCAAGTGAGGAGGCGATGGCCGCACAAAGTGTGGCAGACGTGACTGATGCGGAAGTCACTACGGCGCAGGCACGAGCAGAACTTGGTCGGTTGCTCGGCGCTGGCGTTGCAGACACCCTCTGGACGATTCCCGACCGGCTGGGCGATCCACTGCCAGAACAATGGACGTTGTCGACGCTCGACTCACTCGCCATGACGCGTCGGCTGGACGTCGCGGCGGCGCTCGAGAGTGCGAAGGCCGCGTTCGCAGCGGCTGGACTGGCAAACCAATTTCGGTTGTTGCCCGACGCGACGATCGGTGCATTCTTTGAACGCGAGCCGGACGGACGTTTTTTCGGGCCCAACGTGTCGATCCCGCTCCCGATACTCGATGGCGGTGGCGCGCGGGTAGCCAAAGCGCAGGCGACAGTATTGAAGCGCGTAGCAGAACACGATGCGCTGGTTGTGGATGCGCACGCAGCGGTGCGCACTGCGTGGGTGAGGTATGACGGCGCCCGACGGCGCGCAGTGCAGCTTCGAACGGCGGTGTTGCCGGCACGACGACGCGTCCTCGTCGAGTCGCAATTACAGGTGAACACAATGGCGATGCCGGTCTTCGCATTGCTTCAGGCTAAGCAGGCCGAGATCGACGCTGGCCACATGTATCTGGACGCGCTGCGCGACTACTGGACCGCGCGCAGTGAACTTGAACGAGCAACCGGCGGAATGCTTCCGGCGCGGAGTAGCCCATGACAGACGATGTACAACCGAACGTGTCTGCGCCCGACGAATTCCAACATGAGCAGCAGACGGTGTCGCGTCGTGAGATGATGCGGCGGAGTGCGTTGGTACTCACCGGGAGCGCGGCGCTTGCCGCTGGTCCGTTGTCGGCGCAAGATCACACGGCGCATAACATGCCAAAGCCCTCGCCAGCACCAAAACCTGCGCGCGCGCAACCGTCCAACGCCGCCGTGCGCGGGGCCGCGCCGGGCGTGCCCGGTCGGGACTATACGCCGGTCATCACACCGAATGGCAGCACCCTGCCCTTTCGTGTTGTTGACGGCGTGAAAGTGTTTCACCTCACCGCCGCGCCGATTCAGCACGAGTTCGCACCGGGGCTAATCTCGGAATGTTGGGGCTACAACGGCAGCACACCAGGGCCAACCATCGAAGCGGTGCAAGGCGAACGCGTGCGCATCTACGTCACCAACCATCTGCCCGCGCCAACAACGATTCACTGGCATGGCATCGTGTTGCCGGCGGGCATGGATGGTGTATCCGGACTAAGTCAACCACCGATCCCGGTGAATGCGACGTTCAAGTACGAGTTTGTGCTGCCACACCACGGCACTTTCATGTACCACACACACCACGACGAGATGGTCCAGCAGGGCATGGGGCTCATGGGCATGTTCGTCGTGCATCCGCGCAATCCGGTGCGTCGCCCCGAT
>JAYSVL010000195.1:0-6271 GCA_043718595.1 Gemmatimonadaceae bacterium | reverse complement strand
TGACGCGGACTGGAAACCACTCGCCGACTTTGCCTTCGCGAACCTTATCAACATTACACGGATTGCCGCGAGTCCGAACGGACAATGGCTGTCGGTCGTGGGTGAACTCAAGCCGCGCGCGGCGATGCCGTCGACGAAAGTTGTCGCTGACAAGTTTGATCCGGTCGTTGTGCAGCGCCAGCTTGCCATACTGGCCGCTGATTCCATGGAGGGGCGCATGACCGGCTCGCGAGGTGGCGAGCGCGCGGCGCGCTGGATCGAGCAACAGTACAAGGCGGCAGGACTCACGCCCGCGGGTGATTCCGGCACCTTTCGTCAGCACATTCCGTTGCGTCGGGCGCAAGGCGTGAGCACGGCTCCAACGGCTCGTGTGGCGCCGGCGCCAGTGGCGTCATGGGCTGCGTGGGACTCGCTGCCCGTGGACCAGCGTTTGCGCACCCAGAACATCGCCGGGATGATTCGCGGCAGCGATCCGGTGTTGCGCGACGAAGTCGTGTTGGTGACGGCGCACTACGACCACATCGGCATCGGTGCACCGGTCAATGGCGACTCGATCAACAATGGGGCGGACGACGATGCGTCAGGAAACATTGCACTGATCGAGATGGCCAAGGCACTCGCCAAAGGACCGCGACCAAAGCGCACCATTCTCTTTATGGCGATTACCGGTGAAGAGCGCGGTGGTATCGGCACACGGTGGTACATCGCGCATCCGTTGTTGCCGCTCGAAAAAACGGTGGTCGACCTCAACGTCGAGATGATCGCGCACGCCGATTCACTGGCTGGCGGATTTGGTAAGGCGTGGCTGACGGGGTACGAGCGCTCCACCATGGGCGATCTGCTCGCGGACAACGGCATTCCACTCGTTCCCGATCCGCGCCCGGGACAGAACTTCTTTACGCGGAGCGACAATGCCGCCTTTGCGCGCATTGGCATTCCGGCACACACCATCTCGACGTACAACCTGGCCACACCGTATCACAACCCGAAGGACGAGGCGTCCATCATCAATGCGCCGCACATGGCGCAAGTCATCGCGGCAACGGCCCGTGCGCTGCGACTGTTAGCCGATGGCCCGCGCCCCGAATGGCATCCCGGCGGGAAGCCCGAGGCACCGGCACCACGAGTTCCGCGTTAGCTGAGCGCTTGTTGAGCGTTAGTCGCCAATCGTTATCACGGGGTTCGACATGCACGCTGTTCGCGCAGGACTGAGGGTCTCGTTACGTGCCGCACTGGCCGTCAGCATGTTGCTCGCGACCGGTGCTCTTGTGTCGTGCGGTGGCGACAATACCACGACACCGATCGTCGATCCTCCGGCCGCCGTCGCGCGCATCGAGGTCGCCGCGCCGTCGAACACGATCAGCACGTCGCAAACCGTGCAGCTCACTGCGCTCGGCCGTACAAGCAGCGGCAACGTCATCGCGTTCACGCCAACGTGGAGTTCGAGCGCGCCGGCTGTCGCGACGGTCAACGCGTCCTCGGGTCTGGTCACTGGTGTCGCCGCCGGTAGCGCCGTCATTTCGGCGACGTCTGGCGCTGTCACCGGCACAACAACCATCACGGTGACCCTCGCCGCGGGGGCATTGGCCAGTGTGAGTGTGAGCACCACGGACAGCCTCCTTCAGCTCGCGCAAATGACACAAATCCAGGTCATCGGGCGCGATCCTGCAGGCGCGACGCTCGCCCTTGGGCTGCGCCCCGTCACCTGGACGTCCAGCAACGCATCAATCGTGGTGGTGACGGCGAGCGGCGTTGTCACGGGTGTGGGCATTGGCACCGCGACGGTCACCGTGACGGTGCAGGAGGGCACGACGGCGCGAACGGCGTCGCTGCCGATCAACGTGAGCGCCATACCAGGCGCACCAACGAGCGCCGACGTACTAATGCCGGGCCTCACCTTCCTCGCATATCAGACCGTAGTGAAAGTTGGCGGCACAGTGCGTTTTGTTTTCCCGGCGCTCGCGCACAATGTGTTTTGGGATGCGCGGGTCGGCACGCCGCTGGACATCGCCACCACGTCGGACGTGACGGTATCCCGTGTGTTCGCCGCCAGCGGTGTGTTTCACTACAAATGCACGCTGCACAACGGCATGGAAGGCGACATCGTCGTGACGCCGTAGCGTGTGTAGTATCACGCAAGCAGGCGTCGGTTTGATCGATGTGCACGAAGCTCGTCGCTGTGCCTCCCAGAGCTCCCAACGGGCGGTTCGCGTTAGTTAGCCGTTCTCGGTCTACTGCGGCGATCGCGCACACGAGCGGGGTGTTGACGGTCACGCATATGCGAAAGGGGACCCATGACAGATCCCCTTTCGTACATCGTGCGCAGTTAACGCGCGTTACGCCTTGGTAACCCCGCGGAAACGCGGCGTGAAGTTCGGGAAGATCGTCGACAAGTTGGCGTTGCCGAGTCGGTTCTGCACGATCTCGGCGAGGATGTCGCGGTGATCGAGCGTTACGCGGAGGTCCTGTCCTGACTCCAGGTTCTCACGCGCCAGGCCCGGCCATCCGTTGGTGAGCACCTTGCCACCAGCGATCTTCTTGCCCATCGCGAAAGCCACGTTACCACGGCCGTGGTCCGTTCCTCGCCCACCGGTCTCACGCGCGTTTCGACCAAATTCGGACACAACCACGACGGTCACGCCGTAAGAAGTGGTCCCCTGGATGACGTCCGCGTAGAACGCGGCGAGCGACTGCGACAAGTCCATCATGAGATTGTGCAAGCCTCCGCCGTCCAGGTTTGGCAAAGGGCCTGCATTTGCGTGTGTATCCCAACCGCCCCTAAACGCGTGAATCGCTTCGACACCCACGTCGGCCTTGATCAGGGCAGCCGTCGACCTCATCGCCTGTCCAAACGCAGAGTTTGGATAAACCGCTCCATTCTGTGTTTGATAGGTTGGGAACCCGATAAGCCGAAGCAGAGCGATGGTGTTCGTGGCGTCGAGCGCGTTGCCACCAACGGGGGTCGCGGCATCGGCGTAGTTCGACGCCATGAATTGCGTACGGGCAGTTGCGGAGGTTGCTGACCCACCAAGTGAGTAGTTCGGCAGGTTTTGGTACGGGATAGGTAGCGCCTTAGGTGCGCCCGACAATGTCTGCGGCATGCCCGTCGTGAGCCCAAGCGCGCGTAGTGGCGCGTTGCTGCGCAGCGGGGTCGAGGTCGCCAGATGTCGTCCGAGCCACCCCGTCGCAACCGAGGGATTGCGGGGAACCCCGACTTCCATGTAGCGCTGCGCATCGAAGTGTGAACGCGACGTATCAACTGAACCCGTCGCGTGGGCGACAAGCAGATCGCCCGCCGAGTAGGCCGACATGAGCGGTGCCATGCCAGGCGAGAAACCAAAGAAGTTGTCGAGCGCGGTCGCCTTTAACCCGGTGCCCGCGGCATCGGGCCGAGGCACCGCGATCGTTGGGCGTCCGGTGTAGTAGTCCGGATCACCGAATGGCACTACCAACGACATGCCGTCGGTGCCACCGCTCAGGAAAATCGAGACGATGATATCGCGTGTTCCGTTGGACGTTTGTGCCAGCACTACGCTCGGCAGCCACGTGGGAAGGAATGCGGCGATACCAACGCCGGCCGACGTCATCAGGAAATCGCGCCGCGCGAGATCGTTGTACTCGCGGCAGCCTGTGTCGTGCGTTTCGTCACTCATGCGCGCTGTCCGGTTCTGGCGTGAAGAGATATGAGCGGTCGGATCTCAGTACCTGGATTAGTACCACTGGAACTGATTGGCGCTGGCGGCCAATCCGAGCGTCTCGCGGACGCGTGCATCGTTGTACGTGCCACCCTTGAGATACGTCGACAACTGTGAGCGCAACACTGGCGGTAACTCGTCGCCGAACATACGCGTCGCGATCTGGTTGACGACCGCGTCAGCCGTGTCCGGTGTGCGGAATGGCGCCGTGTTCACCATCAGTGTCGTGGTCGACGTCTGCAGCGACACGTACGACATGTAGTTCCAGCGCTGCAACACGAGTCCGCTCCACCAGTCGACACGATCCGGATAACCATTGGGCTGCTCCCACATGAACATTGCCTGTCCCATCACGTCGGCGTTCTGTCGCGCCGGACGAATGTTCACCGCACTGGCGCCCATCGCACGCAGCGCTGACGCCGCAAGATGAAACGGCCGTTTGTACTTGGCCGGAGCGGCGAGGAGATTCTTGCTGGTGAGAATGGTACGGATCATCGTCGGGATGTCGCCGCCTGACGCCGTGTACGCCGCCGCCGTCGCATCTACCACCGCAGCGGGCGGATCGTAGGCCAACAGCCAGCGAGCCATCTTCCACGAGATGTAGTTGGCAGTACTTGGATGATCGAGCAGCATCTGAATGGCCATCTCGGCTTCGCCGCGCAGCTGATCGATGGTGGCCGTTGCTGGCATGGCCGGAAACGCGCGGCCGAGGAACGACTTAGCGTTGCGATCGTGCGCGTTCCGATTGTAGTTGAACCCACCCACGTTGGTCGTCGAGTAGCCCGTCAGAATGCGCGAGAGCTCAGCGACGTCCGTCTGCGTGTACCCGCCGTCTACGCCGAGCGTGTGCAACTCCATAATTTCGCGCGCATAGTTCTGATTCGGCGTCGGCGTGCTGCTGCGATTCTGGTCGAGGTACACCAGCATCGCCGCGCTCTGCGACGTGGCTTTGAGCAGCGTTTGAAAGTTGCCCATGGCGTTGGCGCGAATCACATCGCGATCGTCCATGAGTTTGAGATTACCAACTTTGCTGATACTAATCGTAAAGTGGTCAGTCCAGAATTCAACCATCCGCTCTTTCAACTGGCGCTTGGAGAACGCAGCACGATACAGTGCGGCGTCGCTGAGCTGCGCGGACGCCTCGTTTCCGTCGGACCCAATCAGGGCCGCGCCAACAAGTCCGGTGATCGGCGTGCGCAGGGCGATGAAGCTATCTGTCTCGCCATCGTCGATCGCCGCAGGATTGAGTTGATACTCGAGATATCCCGCGTATCCGAGACGACGCGCCAGTGCCACTTCGTCCGGAGCGAGACCCATGCTGATGCGACGAACCAATCGCAGCAATGGATCATGCCAGTCTTTGGAGGCATCAGCCGCGTTGTTGGGGAACGGCGTTGTGCGTCCCTTTGGCGGTTGCGCGGTGACCGCACGTCCGGCGGCAAGCGCAGCGGCGGCGGTGGCACCGAGGGCGAAGAACCGGCGGCGACTTGGAGCCGCCTCGGTGGACTCGCGCGGATCCTGCGTGATCACGTCGGCTTCGTCTCGCGTCTGCATGGGCAGGCCGGTAGTCGTGCGTGGTTCGTGGCGTACAGGGATCGGATGAGCCGGTCGCGACGGCGACCAGTCCGGAGAATCCCGACGAATATTCCTGCTACACGTTCGTGCCAAACTACCCTTCTGTCAACGGTCTTTCTGTGTCGTACGTAACAAATTTCTTACCGCAACACGATGTCTGACGAAGTGTGCCCGTGCTGTGACACAACGCACGCCGCAGGCCAGCCAACGCCACATCGTCGCCCATTCTGAGACGATCGAAACGCGGCGACGTTAATGCCACGTTATTGCGTTGCCGCTGCAATCGTGTACGGCGCTGTCACCGCTCAAAGCACGCTGGCGTTGATGCCGTAAATCGCCTGCAACAGCGCCAGCGCGACAAAACCAACGATGCCACCGAAGCCGAGAATCATGATCGGCTCCACCAACACCATCGCCCGACCGATGGCCCGCTGCACCTCGGCGTCAGCGGCGCTCGCCGCGCGTCCCGCCATCTCCGCCAACTCCCCGCTCACCTCGCCGGCGTCGAGCAGCCGCACCGCCAGCGGTGGCAAGACCCGCTCGACAGACTCGGCGAGCGTCCCACCGTCCCGCACGCGCGACTCGGCCGCGTCCAGCTCGGCGGCCATCGCCTGATTGCCAACGACCCCACGCGCGAGGGCCATCGCGCCAAGCAGACTGACGCCCGATTTCAGGGCCACCGACAACGTGCCGGCGTACCGCGAGGCGTTCTGCATGCGTTCCAGTCGCCCGACGATCGGCCACGAGAGTCGTGCACCGTGCCAGCGACGCCGGTGCTCCGCAGCGTTCGCCCATCGCTGCCATCCAATCGCGGCGAGCAATCCTGCGAGCAGCAGCAGCCACCAGCCACGAAGCAGTCCATTGCTTAGCGAGACAAGCATTCGTGTACTGAGTGGCAGCCGTCCGCCACCATCGGCAATCAGCGCGGCGAACCGTGGCACGACGACGAGCAGGATCACCGTCACGCCAATCACCGACGCGAGCCCGAGGATGGACGGGTA
>JAYSVL010000194.1:0-6276 GCA_043718595.1 Gemmatimonadaceae bacterium | reverse complement strand
CCGCGAAGATGATGGATCGTGCGAACATGCCTGTACCTCCAGGGTGGTGTTTTGAAGTGCTCGTCGTCGTTCCCTCATCAAACGGGTCGATGGCGACGTAGAGTCCGAAACAGAGGAGCGTCCCAGCAGATGTTGCCTGAGAACCTCAGTCGCGTTTCGCGAGAGCAGCCTACAAGACACCTGTCTTAACAGCGTCAAACGGACAAGCCGGGCACCGACGATTAGCTGCATGACGCTCGTTTGACGCCGAAACTCGGCTCGCCCGTACATGTCAATCATCCGAAGGAGTTCATTCGATCTTGACGCATCGGCCGGATCTGTCATTCATAGGTCAGAACGCGCATCGGACACCGATGTGTGAAGAAGCGGTGGTGAGGTGACGGCTCTTTGACACCAGCACGGTAGGGTCCATCGCCGATCTGAGGCAGCGTCACGATCGCAGATGCCTCCAATAGCGCTGTTCGCATTCGCGAGACAGCCACGCCGTTACTTGGCAGACACCGTGACACACCACCGGAGAGAATCGCATGCGAACGAGAACATTAGTCGCGCTGACCCTGTCATTGAGTGCACTTCCGTCGTGTCATCCGAACGACATAATCGGCGTGCAATCGGACGTTGCTTCAAAGCCCGCCGCCGACCTTATTCCCGGCTCCCCGATCAACACTACAGCCGACCTGACGTTCAGCACATTTGCGCCACAAGGAAAAGTTTACAAGCTTTCCAGTTGCAACTCGACAGCACCAGCAGCTCCATACAGAGTCGAACTCATCAACGGATCGTGCTTCGCGATAGTCAACGGCGTCCGCCTCGCGCAGTATGGCTCGCTATACTACCTGATTCCAGAAGACGCAAAATTCAGTTTGGACAAGTACGGGTACTTTTGCGGAGCTGGTTGGGGCTGGGGGTCTGGCAACAACGCGAAGACTCCGCTGCCGGACGGCGGACTCGACAAGGCATGCTTGAACCACGACAAAGGCTGGTCGGCACCTGCGGGTCAACGGCCTTCAGCGCTCAGCGTTAAGGCTGCCGACAAGACGTTTCTCGCGACGCTCAAATCCATCAAACCGCGATGGGCCTACGAGTCGGATTACATCAAGATGGCCACCTTCTGGATGGATTGTCGCGTGTCCCGTGCCTCATCAACGCCTACAGATTCATACTGCAGGCTTCAGACGGCTCTCGTTCTCTCAATGAACTACGGAACGATTCGTTGACGATGGCGGATGCGCGTGTCGCGAAGGGTAGGCGGATGCGGCAAGAAAACCCGACAAGCCTCGCCGGTTGTCGGTCCGACACCATAGAGCCGAGGGTGAGGCAGAATGACGACGTTTGACGCTCCTCTGACGCTGTCACTCCTCGGCGCCACGCTCCTATCCCGCGCAGATTCCTCCGGCGCGCCCATCACCGCGCTCGCCACCGGCAAGCCGTTGGCTCTCCTCACCTTCCTCCACTGCGCCCCCGCCCACACTGCCTCCCGCGAACAACTCCTCGAACTCCTCTGGTCCGACGCCGACTCCGACTCCGCCCGCCACACCCTCCGTCAAACGCTCTGGTACATCAAGCGGAAGCTTGGTGTCGATCCGCTAGTCACCACCGGCGACAGTCTCCGCCTGACACTGCCGCTAACCTCCGACCGCGACCAGTTCCTCGCCGCGCTTGACGCCGATAACCCGGCGCTCGCCGTCACCCACTACGCCGGCGACTTCTTCCCCGAGTTCGCCGCGCCGGGCGGCGCTGGCTTTGAACACTGGGCGGACATCGAACGCACCCGCCTCCGCTCGCTCTACATCGGTGCCGCCACCCGCGTGGTGCGCGACGCTTTGGGCCGCGGCCACGCGCGCGACGCGATCACTGTCGCACGCAAAGCGCAGTCGCTCGCCCCACATCATCAGGCCACATGGCGGCTACTGCTCGAATCACACCTCGCCGCCAATGACGTAGTCGGCGCTGCGGTCGAACTGGAACGTATGGAACGCTGGCTGGCCGATGATGAACTCGAGCCAGAGCCCGCGACCGCGCAACTCGTCAAGCTGGTGCGCTCCGGCAAAACCAACAGCAATCGCGGTACAACGAACGCCGGTGACGCCAACGGCAACGACAGCACGAGCGCCGGTGCGTCAGCGCACCACGCACTGTCCGCCCACACTGAACTTGTTGGGCGCGAAGCGGAATTCGCCGAGTTGGTCGCGGCGTTCGAACATGTGAAGCAAGGGCACTCACGCCACCTTCATATCTCGGCGCCAGCAGGACTCGGCAAAACGCGACTGCTCGATGCGTTCGCTGCCCGACTTCGCGCATCACGCGTGCGCGTCGTGGCTGTGCGCGCGAATCTGGGTGAACGACAGCTTCCTTATGCGTTTGCTGCACAACTGGTTTCGGCACTCGTGCAACTGCGCGGCGCATCAGCCGTGTCGCCAGATGCGGCACGAACACTCGTTGGCCTCACACCCTCCGCGTCCAACTACTTAAGCGCCGAGGCAGATGCGAGCACCGGTGACGATGCACTCCGTCGTCGATCACTCGCGGTGTGCGAACTCGTTACCACCGTCGCGCACGACGCACCACTGGTGTTGCTCGTCGACGACGTGCACTGGATGGATGGGCCATCGCGCACAGTACTCACCGCACTCGCCGCGCGCGCCAATGGCAGCCCAGTGTTGCTCGTCACCGCCGCGCGTGACGCCGATGCCTTCATTGATTCGTCACCCGACGCCGAGCGCCTCACACTCGGCCCACTCAGTGCGGAACACATCCACGCGCTCGTGACTAGCATCGCGCAACTGCCTGAGTCGTCGTGGAGCGAGGGACTCATCACAGCGCTTCATGATGCAAGTCACGGATCACCACTGATGATCCTTGAAGAGCTGCATCTGGCGATGGAACGCGGTCACCTGGTCATAGCCAACCACGTTTGGCACACACCAGATGTCGACGCGCTGATCAATACGCTCGCCAAGGGAAGTGCGTCGCAACAACGCTTGGCCAACCTCTCGGAACCTGCGCGGACTGCGTTGCTGCGGCTCGCGGTTGTTGGCACACTCGCGAACGACGCGATGGTGTCCGACATCCTCGACAACGATGCTCGGCAATCACTCACCGTGCTTGAGTCGCGTGGCCATATCGTGCGTCGCACCGACGGATGGCAAACAGCGCATGACGAAATCGCTGCGCTCGCGATGCAATCAGCGAACACGAAAGACCGCTCGGCTGCACACAACGCCGTTGCGACTCATCTTGAGCGCATCGCCGACCATGACGTCGCGCTGCTGCAGCGTGCCGCGTCCCACCGAGCGCAAGGCGGTGATGTGCTCGCGCTCGATCGCACCTTCGCGCGCACCGTACGCATCGCAAACGCGACCGGCAACATCGGCGCGATTCGTCAGCTGGGCCGAGATGTGCTTGCTGCGCCACATGTCAATGCTGAAGTGGAACAGTTAGTGCGGAGATTGCCGTGGCGCGTGCGTCATCACACAAACGTTTGGATTGGTGGTGCGATAGCTGGTGTGGTGATGCTCGGCGCTGCGATGTACGCCACGCTTCGTACAGCACCCGTGACCATTCACGAAAAACTCGAGGCGACGATTATCGCCACCGATGGCGAAGGCCCTGCGTTCTATTCACTCTCGGTGCAACTGGACGAGTTAAAGAGCACCGAACCGATCGAACTCCTAGCCACGGGCAGCGCGTTTGCATTGAGCGTGCTGGATTCCGTCAAGGTGATGGGACGTTTGAATGATGGCTCGTTTGTTGGATCGTCACTGCTCGACAACGACGCAACACGCGGTGTGGACCTGGTGCGCGTGTCGGCGGACGGCGACGTATTTCGACTGATTGGCGAAGGCCAGGAACAGCGTCATGACCAGGATGGCTCATCCGTCTCGCCCGATGGAAAGACGGTGGCCTTCTTCAGTGGACAGTGGCACCAACAGCAGCGCAATGACATCGCTGTGCTTGACGTCGCGTCGGGACGAGTGACACAAGTGACAAACACAGATCACCACGAATATGGGCCGAGATGGAATGCCGACGGCAACTCACTGGCGTTCATTCGCAGCTGGGCCATCGAACACGCGGCTGAAGTGTGCTGGCAACCCGCGAGCGCGACTAGCGCAACGTGTCGCTCGCTGGGTGACAGCCTTACGCCGGAGCGTATTGCTGCGTGGAGTTCGACACATTCCCTTTTGGTGAGTGCGCGACGGTTGCGGGACAACCAGTCTATGCTGGTGGAAGTGGACACTGCTGCTGGCCAACAGCGGGTGATTGATTCCGCGGCCGCACGTTACGATGCTGACCCAACAGGGCGGGTCGCCCTGTGCCTGTGTCAAGTGCCTGGGGAAAAAGGACAGGTGTTCGCGGTGTTCAGCCCGAGCAGTCCAACGGTGAAACGCGTCGTACGACGAGACGGACGGCCGCTGCGTGCGCTGTATTTGCAGTACATCGATTGGCCGCGTGTTGAAACGCCGCTCGTGTCGCTGTCGATCGTCCCGCGTGACACAGTGTTCGCCGGACAACGCGCGCAACTGAGTGTGCGCGCGCTTGATGTGGATAGGCAAGAGGTGGCGGTGCCGAGGGTGCGCTGGCTGTCGCTGGACACCACGATTGCTACCATTGACAGCGTCGGTGTGGCGACGATGCGTGCCGCTGGTTCGGCGCGATTCGTCGCGCAATCGGATAGCGTGAAGTCTCCTGACGTGAAGTCTCCGGAAATGACAGTGCCTGTCGTTCCGCCTCGACACGAAATGGTCATCGACGAGCGCTGGACCAAGCCGTTGGCTACAACATGGCACGTGTTCGGAGATCCGAAGCCCACGCTTGTCAGGGAAGGCGGCACGTCGTTCCTCTTCGCAGACGGTGATGGCCATCTAACAAGCGGCTTGATCAGCCGAACCAAATTCCGCGTCAACAACGGGGCTGGACTACGCGCAGTGGTGCGGCTTCCCATAGATACTGCACAGTGGCAAGCGCTGACACTTGCGCTGGATTTTGTCGCGACAGACGTAGCGCTCAAGGGGTGGACGGATCGCGGTACCGGACTGTTCCCACATGCGTGGCAAGCGGCGCAAGGCGACCGGTACTGTGCCGTGCGGGTGCCACGGGCTGAAGGCGGAGAAAACCTGTCGCTCGTTCTGTTTTTTGTCGGTGCGCAGGAAGTGCCGTTGCGCACGCAGCCGCGTGTGATCGACGGGCTCCCACACACCATTGATCTGCAAATACTCGGCGATGGACGTTGTGGTTTGGCGATTGATGGCGTCGTGCTCGCTGTGTCGAGCCATTCCATCAGAACGGACAAACCGCTGCGTGTGCGGATTGATGGACAGTCGGTTGGCACGAAAATTCGCGTCGGTGCGCTGGAGGCGTGGAGCGGCATTCGTTCGGGGATCGACTGGAACGCTATGCCGGGCGCTACGAAGCCGTTGCAGTAGGGCCAGCGAACTCGATTCCTACGCGAAACGTGAATACCTTCCATTCATGTCACCGACAGTGCTAAGGGAACAGGCACACGTAACCGTCGAACGGCACATCGAGGAGATCCGGCATGCATGGACCCGGCACTTCAGTCGCTGAAGTAACACACTTATCAAAGCACGGCTTTTGGATGCTCTTGGATGAAGAAGAGCTGTTGTTGCCGTTCGCGTTGTTTTCCGTGGTTTCGTCACGCGACCATTAACCAGATCTCGGACGTGCAGTGGCCGACGGCTGACCACCTGTACTGGCCGCAGCTCGATGTAGACCTGTCCGTTGCATCCATAAGGAATCCGGCGGACTTCCCGCTGGTGGCGAACGTCAATGACGCGAGTCACGGATGACGGAGCGGCTGTCACGCCATGCACCGTGAACAACTTGCAAACTGAGCCACGCATGCGCGCCATCGAAGTCACGGATGACGAGATCACTGCGCACCTGGTCGACGGGCGCACGATTATCATGCCGATTCTCTGGTCGTGGCGGCTTGCCGAAGCGACGCCGGAACAGCGTGCGCACTGGGAACTGATCGGCGACGGAGTGGGCGTGCACTGGCCGGATATCGATGAAGACCTGAGTGTGCGCGGCATGCTGCATGGCACACCAGCGCGTCGCCCGAAACGGTCGTAGGCCGACCACGCCGAGCCGCCCGTTTTAACGATTCGATCTCGCGAGACGTTAGATTTCCGCTATGGAACGGGTCATCCGAATCTTCGCGTCGCATGAAGACGCTGCACAAGCCGATCGAGACGAACTCGCAGCGATGACACCGCAACAGCGTCTCGACCGCGCGCTTGATCTCATCGCGCG
>JAYSVL010000193.1:0-2181 GCA_043718595.1 Gemmatimonadaceae bacterium | reverse complement strand
GCGGGCGCACTGTTAACCGCGACGCCGCGCGACGGTCTTGGGTTTCGCGCGCTGACACCAACCGCCAACGCCGTCGTTTTGCAATACGACGGCAGCGGTAAGCGGCGTGCCCCTGCCGTGGTTGCGCGACGCGTTGGTGCCGGCCGCATCATTGCCGTTGGCTACCGCGATAGCTGGCGATGGCGCATGGAAGGGACGGACGACGGGGCCAACGAGCACCGGGCGTGGTGGAACATGTTGGCTGGAGCGGCAGCGTTCGTTGCTGTCGACACGAGTAGTGCGCCATCGTCCGCATTTCCGGGCGACGCTGCACCGTACGCTGATCTTGTCGCGCGACTAGGCGCGCCGCGTGCAGACACTGTTACTGGTCTAGGCGACGGCGAGGGTTCATCGCGCGCGTGGCCACTATTCGTGATTGCCGCGTTGGCATTGCTCGCGGAGTGGGCATCGCGACGTTTGCGAGGCGCACCGTGACCGCACGCGTCGCGTACATCTCGCATGCCGATTGTGGCCGGCACGACACCGGTTGGAATCATCCAGAGCACGTCGGACGGTTGCGGGCGATCGCACGCGCGTTACGCCATGAACCAGCACTCTTTGACGCCCTCGTGCAGCATGAGGGACGGCATGCCACGGTGCGCGAGTTGGCGCTGGCGCACGACGCCGAATACATCCAGCGCGTCGCGACGATGTCGTCATCGGGCGGCGGTCACCTTGACCCTGATACTCCAGTGAGCGATGGCTCGTGGGACGCGGCTTCGGCGGCGGTTGGCTGCGTGCTCGACGCTATCGATATGGCGTTCGACGGACGCGCCGTGCGCAGTTTCTGTGCGGTGCGTCCCCCCGGGCACCATGCGTTGTACGATCGCGGCATGGGTTTCTGCCTGTTTGGCAACATCGCCATTGGCGCGCACTACGCGCTTTCGGCGCATGCCTGCGCGCGTGTGCTGATTGTCGACTGGGACGTGCATCACGGTAACGGCACGCAAGCGCTGGTCGAACACGACGAGCGTATTCGTTTTGTGTCGATGCATCAGTGGCCGTGGTACCCGGGTACTGGCGCGGCGGACGATCGTGGACCGCTCGGAACCGTGTGGAATGTGCCAATGCCGGCGTCGCTGCCAGCGAGCGCGTATGTGACGGCGCTGCTCGCAGCGGTTGATGCCGCCACCGAGGATTTTGTGCCGGACCTCGTGCTGCTCAGCAGCGGACTCGACTCGTTGCTCGACGATCCGCTTGGCAGGTTCACGCTGACGCTTCCCGAGGTTCGCGAATTAACCGAGGCTCTCGTGGTCCGCGCCGAACGTTGGTGCAGCGGCCGCCTGGTCAGCGCGCTGGAGGGCGGTTACGCACCGGATGCCGTAGCGACCGCGGTAATCGCGCACATGCAATCGTTGACGTAGTTTGTATCACGTTCGGCGGAGTACGCCATCGGCTTTTTCCGGTCCCGGCTGTTCGGCGCGCCACCACCTCACACCATCATCTGGAGCCTCTGTATCGATGTCAGGTGACGATACGCCCACTCCACACAACGAAGCGGAACGTGGACGCCCATCGATTGGCGCGCGCACCGAACAGTTTGTGGCGCTGCTGCATAACGAGTCGCTGCCGAAGATGTTCTACCGGGCGCCAAACGGCGAGCGCATGGTCGATTGTCACCCGCGGGATGTGCCGCGTCTCCTCGCCGACGGCGGCCTGCTGTGGATCGACATCGACTCCGCCGTCGGGTCGCAGCACGCGTTGCTGGAAAAGGTGTTCAAGTTCCATCCGCTGGCGATTGAGGACACGCTCAATCCGCGCTCGCGTGTGAAGCTGGAGGAATATGACCACTACATGTTTGTCAGCATTCGGGGTGTGTCGTTTGACGACACGACGGATGATCCTTACGACGTTGAAACGAAGGATCTCTATTGTTTCCTTGGGGCGAAGTACCTAGTGACTGTGCATGCCGGACCGGTGCCGGCCATCACGCTCGTGCAGGACCACCTGTACAAGTCACCGGATATGCTCAGCCGAGGGGTCGAGCGGGTGATGCATGCCATCCTTGATGACACGATCGACAGCTACTTCCCGGTCATGACCCGCATCGACGAGTTTATTGATGGGCTCGAGCAGCGCGTATTTGAGAATTTCGATGATAAGGCACTACGCGACCTGTTTCAGGTGAAGCGGCTTGTGTTG
>JAYSVL010000192.1:0-6302 GCA_043718595.1 Gemmatimonadaceae bacterium | reverse complement strand
CGCGATACACCGGACCGGTGGGATCCCCAAGCGCAAAGCAACTGACGATGTCCGTCCCGCCGCTAATGCTGGCCAATTGCACGTCACGCCCGATACTGCGATAGACGAAATCGTAGCTGTGGGCGGCGAGTGGACTGCCGGTCGACAACACTGTACGCAACGCGGACAGGTTGCACTCACGCGCGGGCTCCACCCCTTCTTTCTCCAGTACCGCCAGGTATTTCGCACTGGTGCCGAACACCGTGACACCCTCTTGCTCCGCCATACGCCACAGTATGCGAGGATCGGGGCTAAATGGCGCACCATCGTACAACACGATCGTGGCGCCGACCGCAAGGCCGGAGACCAGCCAGTTCCACATCATCCAGCCACACGTGGTGAAGTAGAACAACACATCGCCGTCATGCACATCAGTGTGAAGCGCCAACTCCTTCCAGTGCTGCAGCAGCGTGCCACCGGCACCGTGCACCATACATTTCGGCAATCCGGTCGTGCCCGACGAATAGAGAATGTAGAGCGGGTGGTCGAACGGCAGTCGAATGTACGTCAGCTCGCACGGCGCTTGGCGCGCACGCACGACATCGATCCGCTCGGCGTGCGGAATTCCGTCAATCGACGGAGCTTCCGTTAAGTACGGCACAACCCACACTGCGCGCAGTGAGGGAATCGCTGACGCGATGTCGCGCACTCGATCCAGACAATCGATGCGCTTCCCGGCGTACTGATAGCCGTCAGCAACGACCAGCACGACGGGTTCGATTTGCTGAAAACGATCGAGCACGCCGCGCGTGCCAAAGTCTGGAGAGCAGGAAGACCAAATGGCGCCAATCGACGCGGCCGCCAGCATGACAACCACTGCGTCGGGAATGTTCGGCAGGTAGCCGGCGACACGGTCCCCAACCCCTACGCCTGCAGCAACGAGCGCGGCAGCCATCCGCGCCACCAGTTGCGTCAATTCATCGCACGTCAATCGTTGTTGCGCGCCGTGTTCGTTCCACGCGACGATCGCCGTCTGCGCGCCGCGGCGGCGAAGAAGATGCTCGGCGAAATTGAGCCGCGTGTGCGTAAACCAGCGCGGGCCGACAACATGGTCAGGCGGCGCCATTCGCTCCGCCCCATGCAAGATCTCGCGCCACGGTGCGCTGGCGCTGCCAGGTCCGTCGGCGATCAGCTCCGCCGACTGCCAGACCGCCGCCCAGAAGGCTTCCAGATTGTCGACCGACCACCGTTGCAGCGCATGCATGCTGTCTACATCTGGCGGTACCACGCCAGTTGCGCGCAAGCACTCAAGGAACTGGCGAGCGCGTGACTGCTCGACGGCGGCAGCCGTGGGCGACCAAATCGGCGCGTCCGCCATACTCACGACGCCAACCATTCATGCACGCGCGAGCGCCACCGCTGGGCACGACGGGCCGTGGGTTTCACAGTACCAGCCATGACGATCATGGAAGACGAGGTGCGGCGCATCACTTGGTCGCAGCCGCACGCGCACGACGCGTTCAACCGCCGTGTTCGGCCCGACCACGCTCCGCGGATCAAGCGCTTCAACAATCGGCTTCACCGGAAACAAGTCCGTTTGCGGCGACGACAGCATGAGATCACCGTCGACACGCAAACGTCGTGGCGGCGTCGCGAGAGACCGTGTGGAATGCCGTCGCGGCGCCATCAGTGCGGTGCGTTGGTCAGCGCAGGCACGAGAATCATCGCCTCTCCGTCAAGCACCGTCTTGCCGCGCTGGTTGCGACACGTGGTGCGCAACAGCACATGTCGCTTGAGCGCGAGAAGCTCCACGACTTCAACACGCGATGTGATGACGTCGCCAATGTACACAGGACGAACAAACTGCAGCGATTGCGAGAGGTACACCGCGCTCGGCCCCGGTAGCTGCATCGCCATCAGCGCTGAGAGGTGTCCCGCGGTGAGCATGCCGTGTGCGATGCGTTGGCCGAATGCCGACGCGGCGGCGTGCGATTTGTCGACATGCACCGGATTCAGGTCGCCGGTGACCGTGGCGAACAGCACGACGTCGGTCTCGGAGATTGTTCGCGTCGACTCTGCCGCTTGACCGACCGACAGTGCCGCAAAACGATCGACGCTTGCTTCACTCGAACTGGGCACCTCATCTCCGTCCTTCGGGTTGGTCGCCGCGCACCGACGTATCCCGTCGATGCTCAACAGTGAGCCAGCGCACGATAGAACGAAAGTGCGTCACCGCACATCAGCGCAGGTCGTCATCTTTAGACTAATGTCTGTCTCGCGTGCATCCGAAGCTGTCCCGACGGCGCCCTCCTCGCCGGACGTTGATGGGCCGCCGTACCGCTGGTTTGGCCAGGGTGGCGCGCGTCGCCGCCCGCGGCGTACCCTTGCGCGCGTCCTGCTCGCGCTCACCACCAGCACAGCGCTGGTCGTGATCGCGGCGCTGGTCGGCGCGGCAGCAATTCTCCCGCCGATCGGTGCCCGACGCATCGCGCGCGACGCGGTACAGCGCGAATTCCGATCTATGCTCGACTCTGGCGAAACCGTCCTCGCAACGGCGTTCGCTGCCGAGCGCCGGTGGACAGACCTGTGGCGCGAATCGCACGGCATGCTCATGGCCACGAATCAACGGCTGCTGTACATCGGCGCGCCACCAACGCCATTACTTCGGCCGCGGGACGACGGCCCGCGGGAGCTACTGATCGCGAGTTATCCGATCGGCATGGCATTCACGCTGGTTCCGAGGGCGCGATTTCGCGATTTAGACCGCGCGCTAGTACTCACGGTCGCACAACGCGAAGTGGCGTTTCTTATCGGCGACGATCAGTGGTCTGCCGCACAACACGTCGCACGCGCAGTCAGCAACGCACGCGAGACGGCCGCACCCGTTGCCGACATGCTGACGAAACGTCCGAACGGTGCTGTAGCGCCCGATACGGTGCCATCGCGTCCTCCGGTCAAATAGCGCGTCGCCGAAGCGAGAGACGTTGCCAGACCGCCAGCACCGCCAGCAGTGCACAGGCTGAGACGAACGGCAGCACATAGTAGATGGCACGATACGCGACCATGGAGGCCGCCGCGGAGGCTGCACCGACATATGGCGCGAGCAGGAGCACAATCAGTGTATCGAACACGCCGAGACCGCCTGGCACATGACTGGCCAGCGCAACCCCTTGCGCGAGCGCGAACAGCCCAAGGAAGGTCACAAACGACAGATCCGGCGCCGGCGCAAGTAAGACCCAGGCTGCCCCACCGGCAAACACCCATTCGGCGATCGCAATGACTGCCTGGATGGACACCAGAAACGGACCCGGCATATCGAATGAGAAATTGCGGAACGTCCACGGCCGCTGTCGCACACTACCGATTACCAGATAGGCCGCCACCGCCACCAGAAAGCACACGCCGACGCCGCGAAGCGCCGCCACCGACGCATAGGTGAGCAACGCAACGGGCAACGGCTCAAACGTGAGCGCCATGCCGCACGCGGTGAGCACGCCGACCCAAAACCCTACAGCCGAAAAGGTGGCCGCGAGCACGACGTCGCCGGTACTCAAACCGCTTGCCATCCAGAATCGCAAACGAAATGCGCCGCCGGTGATTGCCGAGAACCCGAGCATCTGGGCGAATGCGTACGCGTAGAACGACGCAAGCAGCGAACGACCGAGCGGCACGTGTTTTTTTACGTAGCGCAGTCCAAGAATGTCATAGACGGACAACGCCAAATAACACGCGACCGTTGCCACCACGGACAGTAGCAACCGCGACGACGGAATGGCACGGACTTCCCGCATCACGACACTGAAGCTCGTGACGCGGAACTCGGCGCGGATGGCAAACGCGCTGATGAGCACCACCAGTATCGCCATCACGATCGTCACCCAACGGTGACGCGTGCTCGTGCTGGGATCGCGCGCTGTTGGTGCGAGCATCACCGCGAGCGGCTACTGTCCGAGCACGAGCGCAAACACCAACGGCGCCACGATCGACGCGTCTGATTCGATGATGTAGCGTGGTGTATCGATGCCCAGCTTGCCCCACGTAATCTTCTCATTGGGTACCGCACCGGAGTATGAGCCGTAACTGGTGGTGGAGTCGCTGATCTGACAGAAGTAGCCCCAGAGCGGCACCTGAACGCGCTTGAGATCCTGATGCAGCATCGGCACGACGCAGATCGGGAAGTCGCCAGCAATCCCTCCACCAATCTGGAAGAATCCAATCGTCGTGTTTTCAGTAGCGCGCGTGTACCAGTCGGCCAGATACATCATGTACTCAATACCGCTGCGGACGGTGTGCACATTCTTCACGTCGCCCTCAATGACGTGCGCTGCGAAGATGTTCCCTGTCGTGGAGTCCTCCCACCCGGGGACGATGATTGGCAAGTTCTTGTGCGCCGCTGCCAACAGCCACGAATCTTTCGGGTCGATCTGGTAGTACTGCTCAAGGGCTCCACTGAGCAGGATGCGATACATGAACTCGTGCGGGAAGTACCGTTCGCCGGCGCGATCGGCGGCTTCCCACTCACTCAGGATCGCGTGCTCAATGCGACGAATCGCTTCCGCTTCTGGGATGCACGTGTCGGTCACCCGATTGAGGTGCCGCTCGAGCAGGGCCTGCTCGTCCTGCGCCGTCAGGTCACGGTAGTTGGGCACCCGCACGTAGTGATCGTGGGCGACCAGATTGTACACATCCTCTTCGAGGTTGGCGCCGGTGCACGTAATGGCGTGTACTTTGTCCTGCCGGATCATTTCCGCGAGCGATAGTCCGAGCTCGGCCGAACTCATGGCCCCGGCGAGCGTCACCATCATCTTGCCACCATCGTCGAGATGGCGCACGTACCCATCGGCGGCGTCAATCAGTGCTGCGGAATTAAAATGCCGAAAGTGATGACGAAGAAATGTCGAAACGGGCTTGGACGCAGTCGGTGCCATGTGTTGCACTCAGATAGAGGCGAAGGTCGCGCAGTGAAAGACCTCGACGCCGCATCGGGAACCGCACTCAGCGTCGCGCGCAATCTATCGCTGCTGACGGCGATCGTCCTCCTGCCGCTCCGAGGTTGCGCCATCGTCGCTCCATCGCCTGACCTGCGTACGCGCGTGTGGGTGCTCGCTGTCGCTGGTCAGCAGCCGCACGCCAAGCAGTGCCGCGACAACGCCACACCCCAACGCGATCGCAAGGTGTCCGCTGCTCGTCGCCGCAGACGCAGCGATCACCAGGATGACGGTCGTTGCGCGGAGCCCCATCGACGTGGATTGCTCCGACGGGGCGAGCGCGCCGACCGCTCGCGCCGTCCCCCATCCGCGTCCTGACGTCTCGGCATCCACATAGGTGCCCGATACGCCCGAATGTCGCGATGACAAGTCGACGGAGTCAACGCGAAGCGTGCGCATCGCATCGCTCGGCGTTCCCCGTAGACTCCACAGCGCGTCCGCGTCGTTGGCTCGCGCCAGCGCCCGCGTTTGTGCCGTCTCCTCGAGGAGGGAGAGGCCAAGCCGCACCGGGATAATTGGCGATCGTTCCAGTTCTCCCCGAATTACCGCGTGTTCCGGCCGACGAGACGGCGTCGGGAGCTGCGGTGTATCCGGTGATTCCAGAACGCTCGCGTCGTCTGGCGATGCCTGGTTCGGCACGGAGCGCGGCGATGGAATCGCAACCACTCCCATCGCCGGCGTGCCAACGAATCCGCGCATGGGCAATCCCGTCGCATGCTCCTCGGCGGCGAGCGCGCCGTCGACCAGGCGCTGCAACAATCGCCCGACAGGTTCGCGGCCTATGTTCGTCGCGCGCCGTACGAGTCGGGCCGCATCATCCACCTGCCCGCTGCGCAGCAGCGGAAACATCTGCTCGACGAGTGTGCGCAGTGGTCCAGGAGTATCGGTTGGATCACCGCTCATCACGCCGGCGAACGCCGATAGCACGACGCGAGCGGCATGGGTCTGTTCTGCACCGCCGAGCGACGCCAGTGTGCCGCCAGCGCTGAACGACCGCAGCAAGGCGCGCGATTCCGCGGCAATATCGTGATCCGCCAGCAGCACCACACGCGCACCGAATCGGAACAGGGAACCAGCGGTGACATCGTTGCTCCGGCGTCGATCGACCAGTTCGAGTGCGGCCGCCGCATGCGCTGGAGTGCGCCGTCCCAGATCACTCACCGGTGTGGTGCCGACCGGCGTCGTGCCCATCGGCGTGGCCCGCGAACGCTGACGCGTCGCATCCGAAGACGCGAGTCGCACGCCAGCCCGGCCATACTCGAGTGCCGGGTGTGCGGGCGATGTTCGCGCCGCGCGCTGCAGCACCAGTTCTGCCCCACTCGCGTCACCGAGTCT
>JAYSVL010000191.1:0-6365 GCA_043718595.1 Gemmatimonadaceae bacterium | reverse complement strand
CAAAGCTTTTCGCTGAGCGACGCCGTCACGTGCGAGCTGATGTCACGTGAGCGCATCAGCACCGTGTTCGCGTATGACCGCGACTTTGTGGTGGCGGGGTTCGAATTGCAGCAATAGACACGAACATGCACGCGGCCGACGGCACGCGCGCGTTCCGGTCATGGCGTCACGGCCAAGGCAGCACGATCACAGGATAGCGCGACCGTGTTTTCGGATCGTCCTGGCCGCTAAAGTACCGGTCGATGTCGCGCACCGTCTTTGCGCGAAGCGCTCGGTCGGCCGCACTGCCGCCACTCATGCCCGTCGCGCGTGATTTAAGTGCCGCAAGATGCGCCTCGCACGCCGCGCGAACTTCGGTGAGCGCCTGCGCATCGCCAGCCCGGTCGAGCAATGTGTTCACGACCACCTGCTGCACCGTACGACGCATCGCCTGATCACCCGCATTGCTCGTCGCGACGACTCCCCATGTCCGACTCACAACGGTCGTCAGTACTTCGTCGAGCGTTGGGTTGTTCGCATCGCGCGCACTGAACAACACCACCCGTGCCGCGCGGTCGCGTTCGAGGATGCCCTCGATGACTTCCGTCGCCAGTCCGCCAGCGAGCGTCACTTGATCAAGCGCCGTGCCCGCGTACCCCAGCCACTCCATGTCGCCGTCGGCGCCCGGTGGCAGCGGCGGAATAAGCGACAGCACACGATTGGGTACGGCCAGCGCCGCCGGTTCCAGCGCATCAAGCGCCATCCGCAGTGCACGCCGTTGCGATGCCGCAGGCAGAATTGTCGTTGGCGTTTGTCCGTCACCGCGCATCGCGTACGTGAAGTCCATGCCGCCAACAAACTTGATCAGACTCTCCAGCGAATAGCGGTGATGCAAATAGACGTGCGCAAATCGCATGTTCAGCAGCGTCATCGGTTCGCCTGGCTTGATCGCACGTTCGTCAAACTTGTCGATCAACAACCGGCGCACCGCCGACGAGCGTTCTACCGACTCAAAAGCCGTGGAACCCTCCACCCACCGTGTTGCGTCGGGAATGGAGCCTTCGGCCCCCGAGTGTTGGTCGGCGATAAAGCGCACACCGCGCGACAGTCCATCCTTGATGATCTTGTCGAGTCCAGATTTCTCGGCGGTCGCACTCGGGTACCATGTGTAGCCGTATCGGACCGTGAGTGTGTCCCAGGCACCACCAGCGGGTGCATACGCCTTCGTCAAATCAATCGCCCCGGCTGCGGTGAGCGAGATGAGCGGGAACGGATAGTCCATCACCGACGTACGACCTTGCGCCGATGCGATGTAGTTATGCGGAAAACCCAGCGTATGCCCAATTTCGTGCGCGGCATGTTGGCGTCGGCGTGACATCGCAAACTGCTCGGCCGACACACCCAAGCCTTGCGGGCCAGCGGCGGGAAGCAGCCCCGCGTAAATGTTGTAGTCAATCAACGAACGCCATGCGTCCATGCGTACCACCGTACGCACAATCTCGCCTGTTCGCGGGTCGGAGAACGACGGGCCGACGCTCGGGCCGGGTGCCATGCGATGCACCCAATACAGCATGTTGTAGCGAGCGTCCATCGGGTCGGCACCGCGTGGCAAGTCGAGCACAGCGAATGCGTTTTTGAATCCCGCCGCTTCGAACGTTTTGTTCCACCACATCCCGCCTTCGCGCAACGCTTCGCGATACTCGGCCGGAATGCCAGGATCGAGATAGTACACAATGCGCGTCACGGGTTCGGTGAGTTCGCCGCGCTGATATGCGGCTGGATCCTTCGGGACGAGACGCCACCGGCCGGCAATCGTGTTGTGATAGGTGCCCTCGTAACCCTGCGCGAAGTCAAGAAAGCGCGGGCCGTTTACACCGGAACGTCCGTCGCCCTGGCGTGCGCGAAAACCGGTCGAGTCAGGAAGGGCGACGAGCGAATGATGTACTTCCATCGTGACGGAACTCGGATCAGGAGCGGCTCGTCGCACCGCTTGACCCGCATTGTCCACCGCGAACGTGAGCACGGAATGAATCTCCGTGTTCTTCGGGAACGCTTTGGTGCGTGCGGTGTCGACCCAACTGCGCGCCGCATCGATGCGCGCCGCACCTTGCTGACTGCGGCGGATCGATTCGGCGATACCGTACGTGTCGGACAGGAAATACGAGGTCGCGTCAACAACGACCGTGCCGTTCGCCTCAGACTCGATGGGGAACGACGCAATCACGGACGTTGGCAGCGCCTCGCTCGCGGCGCGCTGTTCGGCCGCGCTGGCCCCACGCGCACGGACGCCCCAGTTATCGCGCACGAAGAGCACACGTTTACCGCGACGTTCGAATCGCACAACCGCACTCCCGCCGAGCTGCCCACGGTCAAGACCGAGCGCACCAAAGCCAGTGGCCAGTGTGCTTTGGTGCAAGAAGTCAACATTCAGGCGCTCGGCGGCGATCTCGAACAGCACTTTGTTACGATCCGCATCGATGCGCACGCCGACAAAGCTGGCCTGTTGTGCTGCGCCTGCACGCTGACCGCGCGCAGCGCGCGACGTGGGTGGCAGCGCTGCAAGCGCGTTGCTGAGCGTGAGCGATAGCGCTGTCGCGGCGCAGACTCGTCGGGTGCACGTGAAAAAAAGTGTCATGGCTGAAGCGGCGCAAAGGTTGGTGAGACGGGTGACAGGGACAAAGGTGACGCCAAGCGGTCGCGGGCGCCACGCTTAGCCGTGTTTGAAGTGGGTGGTATATTGCACGTTCCTCCCTCCCCCACTCGCCATGCGTACCATCGTCCTCGCTGCGCTCTCGATCAGCGCGTCATCACTCGCCGCGCAACCCGCCTCGTTCGTCTACCGACTCGGCAAAGACACGGTGGCCGTCGATCAATTCACGCGCACCGCGACGCGACTGTCCGGCGAGATGGTGCAGCGCAACAGCGCGGCGGTCAGCCGGTTGCAGTACGACATCACCGTCGGCGCAGATGGACGACCGTCGGCAGCGACGATCAAGCGGCTGCAGGGCGACGGCACGCCGCCAGCGAACACGTTCAGCGAAACGCGCTTTCGCCTGACGGCAGACTCGGTGGTGCGCGAAGTGGTCTGGCCGGACAGTGTGCAGCGACGCGCGTTTGCCGCGAGCAAAGCGTGGATTGCGTGGCCAACGTTTGTCTACGGACCTACAGAACTGCTCGCTGCTGCGCGCAGGAGTGGCATGAACGTGGACTCCGTACCAGCGCTCGGCACTGCGGGCAACCTGACGTACACGGGGTTGTCGATGACGGACGGCGAACACTTACGACAAGGCGGTGGCGCGTACGCAATGCAGTTGCGGTTTGACAACACCAGCAGGCTGCAGAGTGTTGATGGCGTGTACACCACCAACAAGTCGATCGCCGCACGCGGCAAGGGCGGTCTCGACATCGCGATGATTGCGCGCGGCATGAAGCCCACCGGCACCTTGTCTGGCCGCGACGTGGCGCGTGGCGCGTTTGGTCAGGGCGGCATTGTGCTGGTGGACTACGGTCGTCCCCAGGTACGCGAGCGAACGGTGTGGGGCGGCGCGCTGATTCCGTTTGACTCGGTGTGGCGCGCCGGTGCGAACGATGCCACGCATTTGTTCACCACGCGCACGCTGACGTTCGGTACCGTGGTTGTGCCACCGGGTATGTACTCGCTCTTTATCCAGCACACGCGAACGGGCACGTCGCTGATCATCAACAAGCAGACGGGCCAGTGGGGCACCGTTTATGATGCAAAGCAGGATGTGGGTCGCGTGGCGATGCAACTCGCGCCGACGCCAACGCCGATGGAAGAGCTCACGGTGAGCGTTCGGCCAGTGGGCGGGAACCGCGGAACGATCGAGTTCGCATGGGGACCATCGGTCGCGTCCGCACAGTTCACGGCAACCGTAGCGCGACCGTAGCGACGCCGGTGCCGTCGCGCTGGCGTCTTAACAACCTTGTCGTGACAACCGTCTACATCTTCACCTCGAACGGAGATTACGCATGCTGCGGAACGTAAGTTTGGTGCTCGTCGCGCTGTTGCTTGGCTGCGCACAGCGACGCGGGCGCGCTGGTGCAGACTGGGTCGCGCTGGGTCAGGCGCAAGTCAATGACCGGCTCGATCATGACATCGTTCCCGTTGGTTCAAATCGGGGAGACTTTCGTCGCATCAAGCTGATGGTGTCCGGGGCGAGCGTCGACTTCTATCGCGTGGTGGTGCACTTCCGGAACGGGCGCGATCAGCCGGTGGCGTTGCAGTCGCGAATTGCGGCAGGCGGTCAGAGTCGCTCGATCGATCTTGAAGGAGGTGATCGGGTAATTCGCAGCGTGGAATTCGGGTATGACGCGAACACCATTCGCGGACGTCGCGCGCAAGTGCGCGTGCTCGGGCTGCCCTAATCGTCTTGCGCCGCGCGTCCACGACACGCTGGACGCGCGGCGTTGTGTGACACATGTAGTGGCGGTCAGCGCGAGACGCTGAACTGGAACGGCTGCTGCACCAATTGCGCGACTTTGTGTCCATCCACTTCGGCCGGGATAAATCGCATGCGTGTCAGCGCCGTGCGCACGGCTGCGGTGAACAGTGCATTGTCGCTGAGCAGCGCGACGAAGCTGCCGATGTTCGCACGTCCGGTTGTATCGACGACGAACTGCGCCATCACCTGCCCTTCGACGCCGGCCACGCGCAGCATCTCTGGGTACAGCGGCCCAGCCGATCCTGCCACGAGCACTACGGGCCGCTCCACCTGGAATTCACTATAGATGCCGTTGGTCGGCACTGGTGCGCTCGTTCCGGCGTCCGTGCCCGTTGACGTACCGTTCGGCCGACCGCGCCCACTGAAGTCATCTGGATTCGTGGGCGGCACCAGCAGATCGATGTCCGGCAACACGGATGGGATATCAACGACCGGTGGCAATACCTGAAATCCCTTGAGTGGCGGTGCGGTGTACGCGCGATCGGGAACGACTGGCGTGGGGATCACTTTTGGCGGCTCAACCTTCGTGAAATGCAGTTCGTCGGGTGGTGCCTCTGATGTCGTCGACGTCGCCGCGTTTCCCGTGAGAATGACCGCGATGAGAATGAGGGCCGCGTGCAGCACGATCGACAGCACCGAGCCGCCCGTGCGACGGGTGCGCGTGGCGCGCGACTCGAGCAATGTGTGGAACATGAGGACCTCGACGGTGGAAGAGAGGTGCGCGGGCGGGCGGTTGTCCGCTCACCTTCAGTGTCGGTGGCCCGTGTGAAGCTGTCATGTCGACTGCATTACGCGACGATTATGCGTGCGTGAAACATTGAGTACGTTGCCGGTAACCGTGTTTCTCTTCGCAAGAGGTCTCCCGTGATGTTGTGGTCGTCGGCGTTGCTGATCGTACTCGGCAGTGAACCGTCCGCGGGCGCAGCGGGTCGAGGCGCGCCGGGTGACACGACGCACTGCACCCAGGCGGCGCGCTTTCTCCGCTCCGCACAGCGCATGACCGCGATGGTGGAGAACGACACGATCGATGACTGGCGCACGGGCACGCGGGCGCCGGGCTGCCGCGTGACGGCGGCGGGTGGCACCGACATTGGTGTGGCGAAAGAGGCGGTGCGTTTCTACGAACGCCTGCGCGCGGCGCAGTGGGTGCGTACGCCGGATCCACGCGACTCACCGAACGAGGCATCGCTGCGATTTCGTTGGGCGCAATCCGACTGCCTGTTCAACGTCAGCGCCGAGGCGATGCTGAACACAGACGCAGAACTGCGCGTTAATACGGCGCTGACGCTCGCGGCGGCCGAGACGCGGTATCAGGTGTTTGTGATGTGTATGGCCGCATTGCCAGCGAAGCCGCGGCAGTCACATGCGCGTTGAAGCGCAGCCTCGCGTCGGGGTGGAACACGAGCCCGTGGCTACTGTTCTGTGACAACAGGGGCGACTGAGACATGGTCGGCGGTGCAGTATCGGACGGTATGAGGACGTAAACGGCTCCTGCGAGACGCGCCCGCCAACGAGCCTCCTCGAATCGTTAGGGCTTGTCCGTCCCCCACAGCACCTGAAATTCCAGCTCCTGCCGATCACCGCTCCGCTCGTGCTCGACATTGAAGTCCGCCTCCGCCGGAATGCGCAGTCGCTCGCCGCCCACCTGAATCGTAAATGCCTGCTCGGACTCGACTGCATCGGCCAGTCGACGAAGTTTCGCCACAAACTGCTGACGCCCGTACGTCTTAGTAAAGTCGCGATCAGACACGGCGAGGCTCCTTAGTTGAAGTCGAAATGGGGACAAGGCCCAGGTGCACAGACGTTCGTCGACGCTGCCGACCTCGTCAAGGCGGTGGCCGCCGCAGCGAGCGTGTCCTTCGCGGCCCCTGCTTGTGAAGCACGTCGCTTACCTTTCGACGGCGCGCATTTGGAAGGGAGCTT
>JAYSVL010000020.1:0-8569 GCA_043718595.1 Gemmatimonadaceae bacterium | reverse complement strand
TTGCAGCTGCGCGTGGTCGGCCGGGACCGCCAGCATGCGGGCGGCAAATTTCAGATTTTCGAGGGCGGTCAGGTCGCCATAGACCCCCGGCTCGGTCGAGAGCAGGGCGACCATCGCCCGCACGGACTGCGCGTCTTTCACCAGATCGGCGCCGAACACGGCACCCGAGCCCCGTGTTGGCCGGACGGCGGTCGCGGCGACGCGCAGCAGGGTACTTTTGCCGCTGCCGTTGTGGCCAACGATGGCCAGAATTTCACCCGCTGGCACTGAGACCGACACACCGCAGAGCGCCCAGCGGCGGCCGAACCGGTGGGCGATGCCGTTCAGCGCAATGGCGGGAGTATCACGAAGCAAGGCGGGCGGCGATAAGGAAACCGGCGTGCGCCGGTGCTGGACAGGCATGCTACGCGGGAGAGCGGGCGCTGTCTATCCGGGATATCTACGGACGAGGCGCAAGAAACGTGTGGCACGACCCTCACCCCGCATATCTTTGATCATTCGTCGTCGCTTGCGGAAGTGTGCGCACCATCGAGTCGCTGACGGTTCCGTCAGCGCGTTCGACGCAGTTTCCGCGCATTTCGTCACGCGTTCGCGCGTTTCCAATGTACTCTCGTCGCCCGTTCCCCCCGCTCACCTTTCCCGCTCGATGACCAACCGTTCGCCCGCTGCTCTGTCTTGTCCCTCCTGCGGTGCCCGCGCGTCAGGAAAGTTCTGCAACCAGTGTGGCACCTCGCTTGAGTCGGGCGGGTGCAGCCAGTGTGGCGCCGCATTGTCGGCCGGGTCACGTTTTTGCAGCGAGTGCGGGATCGCGGCGCCGACCGTCACGTTCGCGCGGGGTAGCGCTCCAACGTTGGCCGCGTCAGTGGGCAGTGTGAAATCGCCGCTCACGTATCTGCCATGGGCTGTCGCGGCAGTGATGTTGGTGGCGGTGGTTGGTTATTTCCTTGGCGCCGGCGCGTCGAGCGAGTCGTCGCCCGCTCCGACAGCCGACGCGGCAAGTGGCGGTGCACCGTTTGCCAGTGGCGCGCCCAGTGGCGGCAGTGGTGGCGCGCCGGACATAGCCAGCATGTCGCCACGCGAGCGGGCGAGCCGTTTGTACGACCGCATCATGCGGTATACCGAAGAGGGGAAGAAAGACAGCGCGCAGTTTTTTGCGCCAATGGCGATGGCCAGTTTTGAGATGTTGGGGAGCGAACTCGATCTCGATGCACGGTATGACTATGGCCGAGTGGCTGTAGAGACGGGAGCGTTCGAGGTGGCGGCAGCGCAGGCGGACACGATGTTACGTAAGTCGCCGAATCATTTGCTCGCGCTCGCGTTGGTGGCGCGTATTGCGACGCTCAAGGGTGACGCATCGATTGCCAGCAGTTCGTGGAAAGTGTTTCTTGCTGCGCGCGACAGTGAACTCAAGAAGTTGTTGCCGGAGTATCAACTGCACTTGGCCGACATTGAGCAGGCGACGCGACTAGCGAAGGGCGAGAAGTAGGGCGGAGGTTTATCTTTCCTCATATGGACGACACGGCAGAGGTGACCCGCACCACACGTGATGCGATGCTCCGGCGGCTCACTCCGTCGGAGAGGTTTTTGCATGCGCTCTCGCTGTCGGCGTACGTGCGTCAACTTGCATGGCAAGGTGCCCGGCGCTACGCGGGCGCGAAGGGAGAGGCAGCAACTGTGGACCGATTTCTGACGCAACTCTATGGTGAGGATGTTGCCGCGTCATTCCGTGCGGCCTGTGCGCAGGGCAATGAGTGATGCGTCCGAACTAATGGTCGTGGTGGGCGCTGTGGTGTCGACGCTTCGACATCACGCGGTCCCATACTACGTCACCGGCTCATTCGCGGGCAGTATTCACGGAGAGTTTCGCGCCACCGCCGATATCGACTTGGTCGCGGACATCAAGCGATCGATTCTTCCTGAGCTCATTCGTGAACTGGATGTGGCGTTCGTCGCCGACCTGCAGCAGGCAAACGCGGCGCTTACAGCGCGTACGAGTTTCAACCTGATTCATCGAACCACGTACCTAAAGGTCGATTTTTTCCCATGTGACAATGCATTCAATCGTTCAGCGCTTGAACGCGCGATCACTGTTGATTTGCCTGGCGCCACGGAGTCGCTCCGCGTGTCGAGTTTGGAGGACATCGTGCTGGCCAAGCTGCGATGGTACCGGCTGGGTGGTGAGTCATCTGCTGTGCAACAGCGCGACGTGCGTCGGCTCATTGAGCTCAATCGCAACGCGCTGGACGTGGAGTACATGCGCCGCTGGACCTCCGCGCTTGGCGTTGATGATCTCCTGACAAGCGCTCTCTCCTGACCGGCGGTTGTTCGCGTCTCGTACGCCGGAAAAAATATCATGTTCGGTCAAATAATAAAGCATATAAACGTCATATATCGTGATAAAGCTGTATATATACAACATTGCATTCATTTAGAGTGTCACTAGCGGCCGTAAATCTACTGAGCTATATATACATCACCAAAGCGCTTACTGTCGTATTTATCCACCTATACGGTGAAACGCACACCTTCGCACGAGATGTTGCCGACACGTGTCAAACGCGATCTCACCGCGTTTGGGGCCAACATCGCGATCGCCCGTAAGCGCCGCGGCATCACGACGGCGATGATGGCGGAACGTCTGGGGGTGGGCCGAGATACTTACGCGCGCGTTGAAAAGGGGAGCGTCACCGTGTCGCTCGGCATCTACGCCATGGCGCTGTTTGCCCTTGGTCTCGAACCGGGTTTCGCAAAGCTTGCCGACCCGCAGACGGACGATACCGGCACGATGCTCGACATAAACCGGCTGCCGAAGCGCGTCCGCACCAAGCGCGACCCCCAGCCAACGTGAGAGTTCGCTGCCACCCAGCGAGCGACAGCACCCATCTGCGCGAATCCACCTGTGAAACGCACCATCGACCTGGTCCTCGGCAATACTGATCGGCGGATTGCACGCATGCTGTGCAACCACGACGGATCGCGCGAGCATGCGGCGTTCGAGTATGACGCGACGTGGCTCAGTGCGTCAGACCGGTTTCGCATCGACCCCACGCTTCCGCTGGTTGGTGGTCCGCAGTTTCGTGCGCGACAGGCCGACGGGACCGTGTTTCACTCCATCATCGCCGACTCTGAGCCCGACGGGTGGGCTGCCAAGGTCATCCTGCGCGATCACGCGAAGCGACGCGTTGCAGCGCGCCTCGCCAATGAGCAAATCCCGCCACTGGTTGGCCGTCTCGACTTTCTGCTAGCCGTTGACGACTTCAGTCGTGTTGGCGCGTTACGCTATCGCGACGAGCAAAGCGTCTTCCAGCGTGATGCACGCGGCGCGGAGCGCACCGCACCGCCGCTCCTCGAACTCAGGCACCTGCTGGCGTCGAGTCGTGCCGTCGAGATGAATAACGAAACCGCGCATGATCTTGAATACCTCCGTGGACGCGGGACATCGCTGGGTGGCATGCGCCCCAAGTGTACCATCTTGGATGCGGACGGGTCGTTGGCGATTGGCAAGTTCCCGAGTGTGCATGACGAGCGCGCCTACACCAAGGGCGAAGTGCTCGCACTGCGGCTTGCCGCCGAGTCGGGAATTAACGCGGCGCAGGCCCGCATCGAGATGAGCGACGACATTCCCGTGGCGATTGTCAAACGGTTTGATCGTCGCGATACACGACGCTTGATGTATGCGTCTGCGGCAACATTGATGGGCGCGAGCACGAATGACACGCGCGAGTATGCGTACACGGACATCGTCGACACCATTCGACAGCGCAGCGCCGACGCCGCGAGCGACATCGAAGAGCTCTGGCGACGCATGGCCTTCTCTGTACTGATCACGAACGTCGATGATCACCTGCACAATCACGGATTTCTGCATGTGCAAGGCGAGACGTGGCGGCTGTCGCCAGCGTTTGACATCAATCCGTTTCCCGATCGAGTGCGCGAGCTCAAGACGTGGATTAGCGACAATGCGGGTCCGGCGGCAACTGTGGACGGATTGATGTCTGTGCTCGCGTACTTCAACCTGAAACTCGCGCGCGCACGTGCGATGCTCGCGCAGGTCGAGGTTGCTGTTTCGCGCTGGCGCGACGTGGGGCGCTCACTCGCGATGACGCGCACGGAGCTGGACCAATTTGCCGACGCGTTCGAACACCGGGAGCGTGATACTGCCCGCCTTGAGGCTGCGCGGTGACGCAGCAACGTCAACCGTGGTTTCCATCATCGCCGTCGGCGCTTACGCACCTTTCCAGGTAAATTGTGTGTCGTGACAAGTCGACAACAGGGAAAGGGTGATGTGCAACGCACAGTCAAGCATTTGAACGACGAACCGTCGTCGAAATCCGAGATCGTCCTCTATCAGACGGAGGACGGGCGCACGCGTGTCCAGTGTCGGTTTGACGACGAGACGCTCTGGCTCTCGCAGGCGCTCATCGCGGAGCTGTTCCAGAAGGACGTCAGGACGATCAACGAGCATTTGTCGAATATTTTCGACGAGGGAGAGCTGCATCGGGCGGCAACTATCCGGAAATTCCGGATAGTTCGAGCGGAAGGCAGCCGCGTAGTGACCCGCGAAATCGAGCACTACAACCTGGATGTCATCCTCGCTGTCGGGTTTCGCGTTCGCAGCCACCGCGGCACGCAGTTTCGTCAGTGGGCCATTGGGCGCCTGAATGAATACCTGGTGAAAGGGTTCACCATGGACGACGAGCGACTGAAGAATCCACCCGGCGAGGGCAACAAAGACTACTTCGATGAGCAGCTCGAACGCATTCGGGACATCCGATCATCTGAGCGTCGGTTCCACCAGAAGGTTCTGGACATTTATGCGACAAGTGTGGACTACACGCCAAACGCCGAGGCGTCGCAACGGTTCTTTGCGACCGTGCAGAACAAGATGCACGGGGCGGCGCACGGGCAGACCGCGGCGGAAGTGATTCACGCCCGCGTGGACGTGACCAAACCGTTCATGGGACTGAAGACGACGAGGCCCGGCGGCATCATTCGCCAAGCCGACGTGTTCGTCGCCAAGAACTACCTCGACGAAGGTGAACTCGGCGCGCTCAACCGCATCGTGAATGCCTACATCGAGTTCGCCGAGCTTCGCGCCCTGCAGCGCAAGGTGATGACGATGCGCGACTGGACATCGAAACTTGATGAATTCCTGAAACTCTCAGAGCACGAGTTGCTGAATCACGCAGGCAACATTTCTGCTGAACAAGCAAGATCGAAAGCAGAGTTGGAGTATGAGCGCTATCGCACACTCGTCGACGCCCAACCTCGCGCGGTTGATCTGGAGTTTGAGAAAGCGGCGACCGCGTTAAAGAAACTACCGAAGCCCCGTAAACAAAAAACGCCAAAGACATGACCGCTGAACAAATCGACCAGAGGCGGAGGCGCACCGGATCGCTGGTTTCGGTGTTGCGCCGTGGCACACTCGCTGTTGCGCTCGCGTCCTCGCCGATGCCTGTCCTCGCGCTCGCACAGCCGATGGCTGTCGCACCGCTCACCAGTGCCGCGATTCGCGCGGCACGTGCGCGTTCCAACGCCGCCATCGCCGCGCACGACACCGCGACGCTGGTCGCGCTTGCATCAGATTCCTATCACTCGGTGAGCTCGCGCAACGTACACACCAACGGACGCGTCGGCGTTGGGGCTCAATACGGCGGGCAGTTCGCCGCGCATCCGGACGTGCGTTACGTGCGCACGCCGAACGAGGTGCGCGTATATGCACCGTGGGAAATGGCCGACGAACGCGGCACGTGGGTGGGCACGTGGACCGAATCCGACGGACGCGTGACGATACGCGGCCGCTACAGCGCGAAGTGGCGTCGCATCAGTGGTGCGTGGTTGCTCGAAGCAGAAGTGTTCACGCCGCTGTCGTGCACTGGCTCCTCGTACTGCACACGTCCGCCAGATCAGCCGAAGTAAGAAACCGCATCCATCCTAATGTCGCCCCACGGCACCAGTCTGATTGGTGACGACAAGACCCGGCCTACTTCGACACCGCCGCGAGTGACTTGATCGCGTCCGACATCATCTTCACTTTCCGGCGTCCTTTGCCGCAGCGACGTCGCCGTCCACCTGCTTCGCCAACGCTGACAGGGCTGCACCTCGCGCTCGGCCGGACGATTTCTCGGCTGCGTCGAGTGAACTTGAAATCGCCGATGTGCGCGTTGCATCGAGTCTCTTGTCACGTACGAGCTGGTGTCGCCGCGCTTGATGACAGCTTCTTTCGCGTACGCTTCGATCGACTAACGCCGACGGGAAAGCGATACCTGCGGGCGATAGCCGAACTTGGGCCCGGTCCGCACCGCTCCGGCGACATCGCCGACGTACTCGAACGATTGGTGACGTCACTCGGCCCGACGTGAGGGTCGTTGATCAGTATGGGTATGATCTGGAGTCCCAACCACGGCGACACCGCGTTCACAGCACCGCTATTCGATCTGTTCATGCGTCGCATCATGCCAGAACAATCGTGGCGTTCGGGGTAGAAGTCCCGCGCGGCCAAGTCGCTAGTGCGAAGGCGGGTGGCGGGTTGTCCCACTGCGCTCGGGGCTGCTCGTCCCAGATGATCTGGCGACGAGCGACGGCCGCCCTGTCGCTTTGCGCAGGCAGCCCTTGACCCTCTACTTGAGTAGAGAGTGTACCATTGCATGCGTGAGTCGTTCGCCCGGTCACGAGGACTTGGGCGTCGATTCGTATACGGACTCTACTCATGGCCGCACAGCGCAGGCTGATTCAGATCAAGGCGAGCGGCATGATGTGCTCGTTCTGCACCATGTCCGTCGAGAAAGCGCTCGCGCGCGTACCAGGCGTGAACAGCGTGCAGGTCAACCTCGTCCACGGCATCATCCTCGTCGACGCGGACCGAGCACGCGTGACCGAGGAGCAGGTCGCCAAGAAAGTCGAGGACTTGGGCTACACGGTGGTGGCGACCGAAGCGCAGCAGGTCGCGACCGACGACGCGCTCTTCGCCACCATCCGGCGGCGCGGGGGTCTCGCTATGGGACTCGCCATCGCGGACCTGCTCTTCGACCCGCTCAACCTGGCCGGCCTCCCTGAGCGCACGCGCGCGTTGGTGAGCGCCGTCGTTGCGATCATCGTGCTGACCTGGATCGGCTACCCGATCCTCCGCAAGACGCTGATGGTGCTGAGTGAGCGCGTCATCAATGCCAACGTGCTGCTCTCCACCGGCGCGTGGGGCGCGTTCGCTATTGGCGTCGGCCATCTGCTGCAACCGACTGCCTGGCCCAACTTCTTCCCCGTCGCCATCTGGCTGATGGCGCTGCATCTCTTCTTCGGTGCGTTCAAGCTCGGAACCCGCAAGCGCGCCGCCGAGTCGGTTCGTCGGCTGCTGTCGTTACAGGCCCAGTCTGCACGCGTGATGCGTGGCGGCCACGAAGTGGAGGTCCCCGTCGCCGAGGTCACGCTGGGCGAGATCGTCGCCGTGCGGCCGGGTGAACTCGTGCCCTTGGACGGCGTCGTGCGCGAGGGCAGCTCGAGCTTCGACATGGCGAGTGTCACGGGTGAGAGCGTGCCGGTATTCCGCGAGGCTGGCGGCGACGTGGTCGGCGGCACGATGAACGTCGACGGCTTCGTGCGTGTGGAAGTGACGCGGCTCGTCACGGAGGGCTTCATCGCGCAGGTCGTCGGGTTGATGCGGCAGATTGAAGAGCGGAAGCCGCCGATCCAGCTGCTCATGGACCGGCTCATGAACTACTACGGGCCGGTGGTCTATGCGGTGGCGGCCGCGGCGTTCGTCGGCTGGTTGTTGTGTTCGGGGAGCGTGCAGCAGGCGACGCTGATCGCGCTGACCGTGGTCATCATGGGCTACCCCTGCGCGCTCGGCATCACGACGCCCATGGTGCTTGCCATCGGCGGCGGCCACGGCATCGCGCGGGGCCTGCTGGTGCGCGCTGGCGAGTTCTTTCAGGCGTTGGCCGAGGTCGACACGGTGGTCTTCGACAAGACTGGCACGCTCACGTACGGACGTCCCACGGTGCGCGAGGCCATCCCCTTCACGGGGACCGAGCAGGACCTCCTCCTGTACGCCGCCGCCGCGGAAGCCGGAAGCGAACACCCGCTGGCCGGCGCCATCGTGCGCTATGCGCAGTTTCAGGAGATCCGGCACCCCGACGCCACAGACTTCCGCGCGGTGCCGGGCAAGGGCGCGGTCGCCAGCGTGAGCGGCCGTCGCATCGTCGTGGGCCGCCCGTCGTTCCTCACGAGTGAGGGCGCAGGTGCCACGGTGCCCGCTGCGCTTGAGGAGCGCGTCCTTGCGCTCGAGGCTGGACACTCGGTGGTGTACGTCGCCAACAACGGTCAGCTCTTGGGCGTGATCGCGCTACAGGATACGCCGCGCCCCGGCACGGCGCGGCTCATGGCGCGCCTCAAGGCCATGGGGCTGCGCACGGCAATGCTCACGGGCGACAGTCGGAGCGTGGCCCAAGCCATCGCGCGCGACATCGACCTCGATGATGTGCACGCGGAACTTCTGCCGCAGGAGAAGGTCGACATCATCGCGCGGTTGCAGGCGGAAGGTCGCACGGTGGCGTTCGTAGGAGACGGCATCAAC
>JAYSVL010000190.1:0-6380 GCA_043718595.1 Gemmatimonadaceae bacterium | reverse complement strand
CGGCGACGCCGACGAGTCAACTGGTGTTGCCGAAGGGAGAGATCGTCGATTAATCTGGAAGTGGTGGAGTCTGTTTTGGTGGCACGGAGGAAGCGGGTTTGTGCTGTGCGGTGAAATGATTTGATGATGGTGAATTCTTGATGCGGTCTATGTTGATGGGGCGTCTGCCGTTTGGGTCTTTGCGCTTGGCAAGTTCCGCGTTCTTGGTGGGCGGCGGAACAGCATTGGACGCGGAGGGTTGGCGGAGGACCGCGAAGAGCGCGGAGGACTGCTTTGACTTGGGGGTGATGGACAGGCAGGGGATCAACGTCATCACTGGACAAATCGTCGACTCGGCGATGCGGGTGCATTCGGCGCTCGGGCCGGGGTTGTTGGAGAGCGCGTACGATGCGTGTCTTGCGCACGAACTGAGAAAGCGCGGGTTGCGCGTGCAGACGCAATTCGCAATTCCGGTCGTGTATGACGGAGTGCGAATGGATGTCGGGTACCGTGTGGATCAACTTGTTGAGGAGTGTGTTCTCGTCGAGCTCAAAGCGAACCCAAAACTGCCATCGGTTCTGGAGCCTCAAGTCTTGTCGTACCTGAAACTCGGCGATTACCGCGTCGCATTACTTATCAACTTTCATGTTCAACACCTTCGCGATGGCATCAAGCGCTATGTCAACAAATTCTGAGCAGTTTCCTAAACTATTGCCTCCCAAGACCTCCCAACTAAAATTCTCTGTTCGCAGTCCTCTGCGCACTCGGCGGTCCTCCGCCAGAACTCCGCGTCAAATGCTGTTTAGTTCAGCCCGACCTCGCGCGCGTCGCCGATTACCGCTGTATACCAGACTACCAGCGAGCAACCCGGCGGCGAGTGAAATGCCAATGATCAACAGCCGGAACGCCGTTGCGACGCCAACTTCGACTTGCTGACCCAGCAACGACGTCACACTGCGAAAGCCAATGCTGCCGGGCACAAGAATGAGCAGTCCCGGGACCACGGTCACGAGCGCCGCGCGACGACCGACACGTGCAATGATGTTGCTGCCTGCGCTGACCACGAACGCGCCGAGAAACGCGCCGAGTTCTTCGCCCATGCTGGCGCCGGCAAAGCGCGAGGTGAGGTACGCCGTGACACTCGCCAGAACAATCCAGCCCGCGTCCTTGGCTTCGGCGTTTAAGAGCACCGTGAACGCCAACGGTGCGACCAGTAACGCCATCCACTCCGTCCAGAGTGGAAGTCGTGCGCGCGGCAACCAGTCGAGCGCGTGCGGGCCGACCACGTCACGCAACGCACCGCCCACGTTCGCGCCAAGCTTTGCGCCGAGGGCCAGCCCAAAACCCAGGCCGAGAAACACGACGAGGGCGCCGCTCAGTCGCGCCGTGCCCGACGCCAGATGACGCGACGAGAGTTCAATGAGGGCAACGGTGAACGTGAGACCCGGCAGCAAGATCACGAGTCCGGCCAGTGACGTGAGGTACCCGTTCTCACTGTGCGACATCACCGCCACCACAAACGCGAGTGTCGTCACCAGAAAGGCCGCCAGTGGCTCGATCACATTGCGCCAGTTGTCGGAGCGGCCGGCGTACATGGCGATGGTGCCCGTTAGCGCACCAAGCAGTGCGGCGACGAGCACCTCGCCCACGCGCACCCGAAGAAAGACTGCGACGGCACCAGACGCGAAGACAAACCCCAGCAGTTGCAACCAGACAGGCCAGCGCGGCGGCTCACTATCGAGCGCCCGGATGCGATGCACACCGTCGGCAGCGCTGAGTGTACCTTCGCTTACCTCACGCGTAATTGCGTCGAGACGCGACAGGTGTCCGAGGTTTGGCTTTCCCGGCTCAATGCGGAGCAGGTGCACGCGCTGGTCGACAATCTCGCCAAAGCCCACCATGAGACTTGTCGGCGTTGAGAAAAACTCCGCGCGCAGATCGAGGCGGCGTGCAATCGCTGCAAGGGCCGATTCGAGTCGGTGCGCCGGCGTCCCGTGCTCGTGCAGCGCACGTGCCAGTTCAAGGACAAAAGCGATGGCGACGTCGTTGGCGGGCTGCGGTGGCGTCTCCGGGAGCGGTGGCATGTGGGGGCAGCGTACGGGGTGCGCCGACCTCGCGCAACGTCCTTCCATTATTCTTCTGACAGGTCGTCTTGCCACACGTTGCCCATGCGTGCGCACTCGGCGCAGAGCAGATCTGTCATCTCCATCCAAAGTCATGAACCGATTTCTACTTTCCTTGCGTCGCCTGTCGTCAGCGAGCGGCGCGTTCGTCACAGCTCTGGCCGTGAGTGCCTGCGGTTCGGCCGATGCGCCAAATATTCCGTCAAATCCCGCGGTTGAGGTCTACGCATCGTCGCTCGGCGTATCGATCGCCACCATGACGAAAAAATCAGACAACCTCTATACGCAGGACCTGGTTGTTGGCACCGGCGTTGAGGCGATCGCTGGCCGAACGGTTGGCGTCACGTACTCGGGGTACCTGATCAACGGGTCGCGATTTGACTCCAACGTCGGCGGCACGGTGTTTTCATTCACGCTGGGCGTTGGCCAGGTGATTGCCGGTTGGGACTTGGGCGTGGCCGGCATGCGGGTGGGCGGAAAAAGGAAGCTTGTGATTGGATCTTCGTTCGGGTACGGAGCGCAGGGCAGTGGGCCGATCCCAGCAAACGCGACGCTCGTGTTCGATGTCGAGGTGCTGTCGGTTCGATAAGGAGGCGCGGCTCGCAACGGATTGAACCCGGCGGCAAGAAAACGGTGATAGCGATTTCGCCGGTGGTGCTAGTGTCCGTTCATGCTTGCCGCCGTTGCTTCCGCCGCCGTCCTTGGGATTGACGCCCTCGACATTATCGTTGAGGTGCATGTAGCCAACGGGCTACCGCAATGGGCGCTCGTTGGACTTGCTGCGACGGCAGTGAAGGAGAGCCGCGACCGCGTGGGGGCGGCGCTGGCCAACTCGGGGTTTGTCATCCCGCCTCGTCGGGTCACGGTCAATCTCCAGCCAGCCCACGAACCGAAAACAGGAACGGCGTTTGATTTGCCAATCGCCCTCGCCCTGCTCGCTGCCAGCGGACAGCTGCCGGTGGAAGCGCTGCAGGGCGTGTGCGCGATTGGAGAACTCGGACTTGATGGACAGTTGCGCAGTGTGCGCGGTGTGCTCGCCGTCGCCCGACACATCGCCGCGACAAGTGATTTGCTGCTCATTGTACCGCCGGACAATCTGGACGAAGCGCTGCGTGTTCCGAATGCGCGTGCCACTGCACCGCGAACATTGTATGAATTGGTCACCGCGCTTCGCGACGGCTTGCTGCGCGCAGAATCGGCACGGTTTGCGCGGCCCGCGGCTGTCGATACCGCGCCCGAGCTTGGCGACGTGGTTGGGCAGGAGCTCGCCGTACGCGCACTGGAGATCGCGGCGGCCGGTGCACACAATCTGTTGTTGCATGGTCCACCAGGCGCAGGCAAAACCATGCTCGCGCGACGACTGCCGGGAATTCTGCCGCCGCTCGACAACGAGGAGGCGCTCGAGGTGCTGGCCATCCATTCCGTGGCCGGATTGTTACCCGGCGCTCCGTGCATGACGCAGCCACCGCGTCCGTTTCGCTCGCCGCATCATTCGATCTCCACCGCCGGACTCGTCGGCGGTGGCGCATGGCCGAGGCCGGGCGAAGTCAGTCTCGCACACCGCGGCGTGCTGTTTCTAGACGAGCTTTCGCTCTTTCCGCGACATACGCTTGAAGCGCTGCGCCAACCGATGGAAGACGGTGAAGTGATCATCTCGCGGGCTGCGCGCGCGATGCGGTTTCCGTCGCGCTTCACCTTGGTGGCCGCGACGAATCCGTGTCCATGCGGGTTTGCCGGCAGTGACGATCGTCCCTGTCGGTGTTCAATCGCCGAGCTGGAACGACATCGGGCACGATTGTCCGGCCCACTCGCCGATCGCATTGACTTACATGTCCCGGTGCAACGCGTGCCGCCCGATCAACTCTCCACTCATTTGCCCGCAGAACGCTCACTGCTCGTGCGCAACCGCGTGATCCGCGCGCGGGAGCGACAGCGATCGCGGTACGCGCACACCGCAGCTGACGCGTCGCGCGCTGGTGCGTCGACAAATTTAGGAACGACGAACGCTGCCGCGCCGCTCCGTTTCGTGGCACCGTCCGCACGACTGGATGCAGACGCGCGAGCGCTATTGGTGCGTGCGGCCGAACGACTGCACTTGTCCGCCAGAGCGTATCACCGTGTGCTGCGTGTGGCGCGGACTATTGCCGATCTCGACGATCTCGACGACGTAACGCGCATGCATGTGGGCGAGGCCCTGCGCTTCCGGCCAGTGAGCACCGATGCACTTGATGTTCATGCGCATCGGCCGTACGCCATTGGAAACTCCTAAGAAACAGCGGAAAACTGTCCTATCATGATGACAGATTCGCCTGTTTTCTCGGGCGATGTCTCGCGACTACAACGCGTACATTCGCTGTACCCCCGTTGGTGCGTGACTCTGCGGATGCTGCCACGGACGTGACGACACGCGCCGCCGTAATCTGCCGCGCGAACGTATCTGTCGCGGGATTTGTCGATGGACCGACTATAAGAACGGCAAACGAGAACAGCACGCTGGGAGCTGCGAGAGGCAGAGCTGCGAGCTTCGTGCACGGCGTTCACGCAGAAGGTCGGCGACGCTACACCAGCTTAGAACTTCACAGCAAATCCAAGGAGGGGAATGCCTGGGAGCCACGCGTCACCGTTGTCGATGGGAATCGCAAACGCGAGGTCAACGGCAATCTTCTCGCCGAGGATGCGAACACCGTAACTGATGATGCCCGAGGAGGAATTGTCGAACGGGAAGAACCAGTTTTCGCTAATGAGTGACAGACGTCTCGCGACGCGATGTTGTCCGCCCAGTGTAAGCACGGGTTTGTTGGACAGTGTGCCGCCAACGTATCCCCAGCCGGCGCCGATTGTGAGGTTGCTTTCACGAGATCCGGTGGTAGCAACGCCATATAGAATGCCAAGGGATTGTGAGCCGCTCTCGAACCCGCCCACACGGGCCAGCAGACCACCAACCGCTACCTTGAGTTTCGGCTGGTTGATGACCGCGACCTTGGGTAGCAGAAACAGCAAGTTCTTGTCGAGGCTTACACCGGGCACGAGCGACATGCCGGCACCAATGGTGACGCGGTCTGTCACACCAACGCCCGCGCTGACGAGAAAGACCCAAAAGTCGGAGAAATATGCCTCCCCTGGGCGCAGCGGGATGGCCGTTGGGGCGAAGATCAAGCGACTGGCGTGCGGGTTCTCCGGCCAGAGTGCACCGCCGCGCATCTCAGCGGTGGGATACTGGCGAACCTCGCGAATGGCCGAGCGGGCAATCATCGTTGTGGCCGAAGCCGACACAACGCGCACCGAGTCGGCGGTGACCAGCATGATGCGTCCGACGAGCCGTGCGCCGTCGGCGAGGTAGATCGCGTGCACAACGGTACTATCGTTGATCGCGACTGAGTCAATGCCGACGCGCTGCGCGTGCAGCGGCGGCGCGATCACTATTCCAACGACGAGCAATGTCCGTCGCAGACGGCCGGTGGACAAACACTGACGGCGGATGTGGTCCACGGCGCGCGATACAATAGTTGGCATCGTCAGGGGCATTGTTCTCCTCAGCGCACAGGTTGGCCAGATCGACTACCGGCAAGATGCCATCGGCAGCACTGCAGGGTAAGCACTAACTTGAGGATCCTGATGGCCAGTCGCACGCATCGCCTGGTCACGTCCCTTCACTCTCTCGCCGTATGGGCTGTCTTACACGTCTCGGCTGTTTTGGTGTCATCGCGATCGGTGGCGCCGTCGCATACGTCATGTACGGCGATCGCGTACCGAAAGGTGTATCTCGAGCGGCGAAGGCGGCGGCGTCGACCGTCGGCGAGCAGGTTGTGAAAGGTGCCAAGTCGGTGCATCTGCCGCGGTCTTTGGATGTCGACAGCGCACGCGGCGTCGTCTGGACGAACTTCGATGATGCGACCGTCGGCAACATCGACGCCTTGCGCGTGCTAGGCACAAAAAGAGGCCCAGCCTTTGTGACGGTCACGCCGCGGGACCTTGCCGGCATGCTGCTGGTTGGCGTGACGCGCACATTGCCGCGATCAGCAAGCAACGCACAGCTCGCCTTCCTTGATGACGACATTCTGGTTCGCGCTGTCGTCGACCGACGCGACTTTGCCGGTGACGGTACGTTGGGTGCAGTGATCGGCACGGCCGTCACGGGACGGGACACCGTGCGACTGGCTGGAACACTCACCGTGCGGCGACGCGGACTCGCCCACTACACGGTGCGCAACGTGCGATTCAATGGCATCAACCTCCCGTCGCCGCTAATAGCCCCAATCCTCCGTCAATTCACTCGGC
>JAYSVL010000189.1:0-6393 GCA_043718595.1 Gemmatimonadaceae bacterium | reverse complement strand
TGGCAGTCGCTGTCGCCTTGCCGATCGTGCTGCCGGTGTTTCGCTTCCCGAAACCCAGCGGCCCATTCGCGATTGGCACGGTGACCTACCACTGGGTGGACAGCAGTCGAACCGAACTGTTTAGCGCTGACACAGTGGCACGGCGAGAACTGATGGTGCAAGTCTGGTATCCAGTGAACGACGTCGCCTCATTACCGCGCGCACTCTATCTACAGGACGGCGCGACACTCGCCACTGCGCTCGCGCAAATGAAGCATGCGCCGACACTCCTCTTTGCACAATTGCAGTATGTCACCACCAACGCCGTCGCGCTCGCGCCCGTGGCTGACAGCAGTCCGAATTATCCCGTGCTCATTTTCCTCGAAGGTGCGTTCGGCTTCCGGCAAATGAACACCTTTCAAGTCGAAGCACTGGTGTCGCGCGGCTACATCGTTGTGGCGATCGATCAGCCGTACACCGCCGCGTCGGTGGTATTCCCGAATGGACATCAAACACGTGCGCTGCCACTCGCGCGGATGATGCCATTGATCCGACAGAGCTATAGCCCGCGCGATACGGCACCCACCGCCAACGGCCGGACGTTCGGGAACGGGATCGTCCCATATTTGGCACAAGACGTCGGCTTCACCCTCGATCAGCTGACGGCACTGAATCGGTCGGAATCGGACCACCTGCTCAGAGGTCGAATCGACACGCAACGGGTCGGCGCATTCGGAATGTCGCTCGGCGGCATCGTGGTCAGTGAGGCGTGCCGAATCGACGCGCGCATCCGGGCGTGCCTCGTCATGGATGCACCGATGCCGACTGACGTCGTGAAGTTCGGCTTGACGCAACCAACGATGTGGATCACCCGCGACGCCGAGACCATGCGGCTGGAGCGACGGAGATCGGGCGGCTGGTCCGAGGCGGACATCCGCGAACATCAAAGCACCATGCGCACCACGTTCGATGAAGCGCGCGGGGCTGCGTACTTCGTGCAGATACCTGGAGCGTTCCACGTCAACCTGACGGACATCCCCCATTGGTCTCCGCTCCTGCCGTTAGTTGGCGTCACGGGCCCGATCGACGCCCAGCGCGCACACGACATCGTAAATGCATATTCGTCGGCGTTTTTTGATCGCCAGTTGACGTTCCGGCGACAGAGGCTACTCGACGGGCCGAGCACACAGTACCCCGAAGTGCATTTCGAAACGCACGTGCCGCCATAGGACCTAGCCAAGAGTCAAGGGGTCACCCTGTCGCCCTACAAACGAACCCGCACGTTGAGCCATGGCTGGCCCGGCGGTAAGTTCGCGCTGGCCCTATCCTTATCGCTATGACTCCAGCCGCTCTCACGGGCGCGACGCTCGCGCTCGCGCTCCTCGCGTTTCCCACGCACGCACAGCAAGGTCGCGCGTCGACACCGTCAACCTACGACGTGCTCATTCAGAACGGCACGCTACTCGACGGCACCGGCGCAGCGGGCGTGCGCGCGGATGTCGCTATCGTTGGCGATCGCATCGTTCGCGTGTCGCGAACGCCGCTGGCTGCGCGGAATGCAAAGCGTGTCATCAATGCACGCGGGCTGATCGTTGCTCCCGGCTTCATCGACTTGCATGCCCACCTCGAACCGTTGCTGCAACTGCCGAGTACGGAGAGTCATGTCCGGCAGGGCGTGACGCTCGCACTCGGCGGCCCGGATGGTGGCGGTCCGTGGCCGCTCGCGGCCTATCTCGACAGCGCGAGTCGCGCACCGCTCGGCATGAACGTCGCCTATCTCACGGGACACAACGCGATTCGGAGACAGGTGATGGGCACCGAGAATCGCGCACCGACTGCCGCCGAACTCGCACGAATGCGCGCTATGGTGGCGCAGGCGATGAGTGAAGGGGCGTTTGGCTTGAGCACCGGACTGCGCTATGTGCCTGGTTACTACTCCTCGGTGGACGAAGTGGTCGCACTCTCGGAAGAAGCGGCGAAGCGCGGCGGCATCTACACATCGCATTTGCGTGAAGAAGGTGTTGGACTGATCGATGGCGTGGCCGAAGCGCTGGAGATTGGACGACGTGCACACATACCAGTGGTGCTCACACACCATAAAGCCATTGGACGGCAAGCGTGGGGCAAGAGCGTGATCACGTTGCACATGGTGGACTCCGCGCGCGCCGCCGGTACTGACGTGATGATCGATCAATATCCGTACACAGCCAGTTTCACCGGTCTCGATGTGCTCGTACCACCCTGGGCACTGTCTGGCGGAACCAGTGCGCTCAAGAAGCGACTGGAGAATCCTGCGCTCAAAGACAGCATCACCCGCGGTATCATCGATCTCGTGCTTAACGACCGCGGCGGCGGCGACCTGCGACGGGTACAGTTTGCCATCGTCACCTGGGACCGTTCACTGCAAGGCCACACGTTGCATGACTGGGCCGTGCGTCGTGGTTTGCCGTCCACGCCGGAGAGTGCAGTGACACTCATCCTCGAGGGCGTACTCAATGGCGGCGCCGGTGTGGTCTATCATGTGATTGATGAAGCGGACGTCAAACGCATCATGGCGCACCCACAAACGATGATTGCGAGTGATGGCCGACTCACTAAACTCGGCGACGGCGTTCCGCACCCGCGCAACTATGGCACGTTTCCGCGCGTGCTCGGGCATTATGTGCGTGACCTGCACGTGCTCACGCTCCCAAAAGCCGTGCACAAGATGACAGGCATGCCGGCCACACGACTTGGTCTCTCGGATCGTGGGTGTGTGCGCGAAGGATGCGTTGCCGACATCACGATCTTCAATGCGGCGACCGTTGCGGATGTTGGCACGTTCACCGATCCACATCATTATCCGGTTGGTATTCCGTGGGTGCTTGTCAACGGCGAAGCGGTGATTGCGAATGGCGCGTTGACCGCCGCGCGACCCGGACGCGTTTTGCGAAAAACGCGATGAAGAGTGTGGCGTGGGATAGAAGCGGATAACGGCCAGTTTGGGGCTTCGCCCGATAGAAACCGATAGCAACTGATTGAGCAGATTGAAAAGCACGGAGGTCGCCTGAGGCAAGTTCAATCGACGAAACGCGTGTGAGGAATAGGCACTCATCAAATAACAACTGAACCATGTCATTTTCTGATCCGCTGTATCCTCAGAATCAGTTCGTATCCGTTCGTAACGGGCGCAGCCCCAAATTGCTGTTTATCCGTTCTCTATCTCAACGTCCACCATTGACCAACGTCCACGCCGCACACGTTGGCGCCGTCTCGGCGCGCTGCACATTGCTCGATGACGTCACCGTTGGCGCAACTGCCATCAACTCGATGTCAAACACCAGATCCGTTTGCGGCGGAATTGCCGGCGGCTGGCCACGCGCACCGTACGCAAGCCGATAAGGCACAAACAACCGGCGCTGTCCACCAACCTGCATGCCAACCAGCCCACGCTCCCACCCCGGCATCACGCGACCTGCTCCAAGCTCGAAAGCGACCGGTGATTGCGCGCGACCATTCGGCAACGCGTCGCGCGTGGACTCGAACTTTCGTCCGTCCGCCAACACGCCCGTGTAGTGCACGTACAAACACTGCCGCGTTGTCGCGCGCGCTCCGGTGCCCGGCCGAACGTCAACCACACCGAGGTCAGTCGATGCGGTCGCGGTGCTCCCCACGGTCGTGCTGCTTGTAGTCTTGGAACTGGCGCACCCCGTCAGCATCGTCATCACCGCGATCACACATGCGGCCACGACCCGATGCGAGCCACGCTGCACCCAAATCACTTGCCGCCCTTGCCGCCCTTGAGCACGGCAACAATCGCCATCGCGTGTCCATGCCCCAGGTCAAAGTCTTCCTTGAGCCACGCGATGATCGCCCCGGCCTTCACGCCCTCGCGCAACGTACCCTTCGTCGTAAATCCCTTCTGCTCCGCGAGTCGGCAAAAGTCGTCCGCACTCTTGCCGGTTTTTGCCTTGATGTTGTCGAGATACGCCTGAAACGTCATGAGAGTGCCCTGGTTGAATGCGCGTGCCTGGTTTCACCGGCACCCAGCACCACCGCCGCCGTCAGGTCGCCAGTGACGTTGGCCGTGGTGCGAAACATGTCGGGAACGGTGTCCACGCCGAGCAAAATACCAGCCCCCTCAATTGGCAGTCCAGCCGACATCAGCACCGGAATGATCGCAATGATCGTCCCGCCAGGTATCCCCGGCACCGACAATGACCCAACAACAATCGTCATCGCCGCCGCCACAAGCTGCACCGGGCTCAGTGTGATGTTGTACAAATGCGCGATGAAGAGCACGGGCACCATCTGTCCCACACCGGAGCCGATACGGAACGTCGCGGTGAGTAACGGAATAAGAAATCCGGCAATCTGCGGCGGCAGGGCGAGAGTATCACGCGTCACACTGATCATCGCTGGCAATGCCGCGAGTGACGATCGTCCACTGAATGCCATTGCTTGCGCCGGTAGTGCTGCACGCGCAAACACGCCGAGTGATACGCGACCGCCAACGGCCGCAAGGGGATACAGGAGTGCGATCAGTAACGCGAACAACACGCATGACACGCCGATGTACGTCGCCAGCGCACCCACAGCGCTCCCGCCCATACGCGCCGCGAGTGGCACGGCCAGCGCAAACACACCAATCGGTGCCAGCCGCAACACCCATTTCACCAACGCCACCGACGCGTCCAGCAGTCCTTCAAACAAGCGCACCACGGCAATCCGTCGCGACGCCTCGACGCGTGTTAATGCGACCGCGAACATCACACTAAACAGAATCAGCGGCAGCATCGCGCCGTCTGCGGCCGCCTTGATGGGATTCGTTGGGACCAGGTCGGTGATCCATCGCGACAGTGTCGGAATCGACGCTGCGCCGGTCGATGCCGCCGACACACTGCTCGCGGCACTCTCACGCAAGGCCGTCGCCGCTCCCACATCAATGTGCAACTGCGACAGCAGGGGCGGCGCGAGCACTACCCCGAGCGCCACTGAGCACGACACCGCGATCACCATAAACAACAACGCCCGGCCACCCAGTCGGCCAATCGTGCGCGTGTCCGGTGCCGACGTAATGCCAACCACTAAGCTCGACACCACGAGCGGAATGATGGTCATCCGAATGGCATTGATAAACAACGTGCCGACCGGCTCAACACCACGCGACAGCGCACGCAACGCGTCACTGTCCATCACCGACGCACCGGTGCCCAGTGCGAGTCCAGCAATTAGTGCCGCGAGCACCTGCATGGTTGGTGACATGTTGCCAAACTACGACGACGCACGCCCTACCGCGACGTTAGCGGTGCATCGTTCAGACGATCGGCCAGCAGCACGTCAGGTTGCAGCAAGTCATGCAGTGTTACACTGGTTCGCGCGTCATCCTGTCCGCGCACAATCACGAATGTCGCGTTGGCTGGGGTTGCGATAAGGGAACCACACATTGTGTATAGACGTCGGTGAAGCGCACCCCTTCCCATTGCAAGGCGCGAACGATCCATGTGGTGACACCATGAAAGTCCACCTTCGCGTTGTCGGGGGGAAGGCGTGGACGTGCCCCGGCTCTCACTCGCGCGCGCTCGACGCCGAGGTCGAGTTTCGTGAAGGCATGCGTTGTAACTAGCCACCATTCCTTGCTGTCGACACCGTCGACACTGCCACCGTGCGTTGATCCGGGTATGGGCAGAATGTTTCGGTGACGAGCTCGGACCGGAACCAGCCATGTTGCTGGTACGCCATGATCTCTCTCACGCGAACTCAGCCTAACCAACTTGACTAACATGACAAACCTCGCTACCGTCCGGGTATCCTCTTTCCGGATCCCACTCATGACCAAACCTGTCAACATCTACGACGCAAAAACTCACCTGTCGGACCTCGTCGATCGAGCGGCCGCAGGCGAGGAGATCATCATCGCCAAGGCCGGCCAGCCGATGGCACGACTCGTTCCCCTGCGCGCGGTGCATGAAAGTCGCGCCCCTGGGCGCTGGGCTGGCAAAATCACGATCGCCGATGACTTCGATGCGCCACTGCCGGACGAGCTGCTACGCGCCTTCGAAGGAGACGATATCTGATGATCGCCGTCCGACGGACATCTCCCAAACGCGTTGAGGCAGCGGTCACGTCGCCGCTGCCGCTGCGCCTGCTTTTTGACACACACACATGGCTGTGGCTTCAGGCAGACAGTAGCCGACTGGGCGTCCAGGCACGCCATCGCATTCAGCGCGCTTCGGAAGTGCGCTTCAGTGCGGTTTCGGCACTCGAAATCGCCATCAAAGTCGCACTCGGCAAGTTGACTCTGCCGAAAGACGCCGACATCAATGAAGAGCTGGACTTTTGCGGCTTTCTACCATTGCCGATGGAGATCGCACATGCTGATCAGGTCAGGCGATTACCGCCGCTCCACAGGGACCCGTTCGATCGCCTGCTCGT
>JAYSVL010000188.1:0-6405 GCA_043718595.1 Gemmatimonadaceae bacterium | reverse complement strand
GTGCAACAGAGGTAAAGCAATCATATCAAGTGGATTCTGCTTTCCAACGGCGCTTTGATGAAGAGCAGGCCAGACTTCGCCTCTTGCGACCGCATACGCGCTCGACACGGCCACCATCGGCGCTGACGCAGCAGCGTACGGCTGCGCAGCTCGACTCGATTCGTCAACGCAAGTTTTCCTCTCCGATCGATTCGACTCGGATTCTCGTCAGCACCGAAGCGGCCATGCGACTACTGCTGCGAGCAATCCCATTGTCCATCGGATGGAAGGGAAGTGTCGGCGTGTTATTTGGCCAATCCGGTACACTGATTGGGGCCAGGCAGTATCTCAATCTGCGCGTCGTTGGCGTGGACACTGTGCAGACTTATCGCGGTCGGTTCCCGTGCTGGCGCGTGCTGCTGGATCTTGGCACGAACCCCGGCATCTGGCACGTGAGCCAGGAAACTGGCGAGACGCTCTTGAATGAGGGCCCATACGGAAAGAGCTACCGCGAGTCGGAGACTCGGCTGGTTCACGGGTTCGAAGAGACGCGCCAAGCTCCCAGACTCAAGTTCCGTTGACGGCCTTCCGGCAACTAGCGCGCTGCCTCAAACAGCACCTGATAACTGCGCCCTGCTGTTGCTGCGAACTCCACCGTCTCCGCGCCGCGCTGCGTAACACGCACCCGTTGTCCGTTCGACATGACCGTGACTTTGCCTTTCGCGTAAAGACGACAGCGCTGCGACACGTGCGCAGTCAAGCGCGCGCTCGTCGCTCGGCCGCTCGCCCAGTTCACGTCCACGTCAAACCCTCCCCGCGCCCGCACACCGCGCACACTGCCCTCCCGCCATTCCATCGGCAGCGCAGGCAACAGCCGTATCGCACCGTCATGCGACTGCAGCAGCATCTCCACAATCGCCGCCGATGCGCCGAGGTTGCCATCGACTTGCAGCGCACGTCCGCACAACGAAAACAGATTCGGCAGCGACGACTTCGTCAGCATCGCGCGCAACTGCTCGAGCGATTTCTCGCCGTCGTACAGTCGGGCGCGCAGCCCCATCTTCCACGCGTAGGACCACCCGCATCCACCGGTGCCGCGTTTGTCGAGCGTGACAGCAGCGGCGGTTGCCAGTGCCGGCGTACCCTGCGGAGTGATTTCGCTGCCGGGATACAGCCCCCACAATGGCGACAGATGTCGATGTTGCGGTTCAAGATCGTCCCAATCTTCCAACCACTCCTGCAGTTGTCCATGCTTCCCGATCTGATTGGGTGCGAGTCGCGTGCGCGCCGCGCCTACCTCAGCGGCGAAATCACGGTCAACAGCGAGCAGAGTGGCTGCCTCGACAAACGCACCGAATACATCGCGAATGATGTGCAGATCCATCGTTGGACCTGCGGCCATGGTGCGCGCCGTGAGCGAGATGCCACTCACTTCGTCGAAGAACTGGCCATTGCCCGGCCACGCGGGATAGTTCTCGGGTGAATTGGACGGCGCCGTGACCAGCCAATCCTTGCCGGGATACGGCACCAGAATATCCATCAAGAAGAGCGTCTGATCGCGCAACAAGGGATAGATGCGCCGCAGATATGTCGTGTCGCCGGAAAACCGGTAGCCTTCGTACAAGTTGGTCATCAGCCACGCGCCACCGACGGGCCACGCACCCCACGACGGGCCATCCATGGGCGCGGTGGCGCGCCAGAGATCGGTGTTCTGATGCAGCACCCATCCGCGTGCGCCCCAGTGTTCGCGCGCCGTCTCGGTGCCAGTACGCGCCACGTCGCGCACGAGCGATTCCAGCGGTCCCACGAGCTCACTCAGGTTGCCCGTTTCAGCGGGCCAATAGTTCATGGGTAGATTGATGTTGATCGTGTACTTCGCGTCCCACCACGGATTGGGGTTGTCGTTCCAGATGCCCTGCAGGTTTGCCGCTTCGGTGCCGGGTCGCGAACTGGCAATCAAGAGATAGCGGCCGAACTGGTAGGTCAACGCCGCCAGATCGGGATCGGGCTCAGTGGCGAACCGCTTGATGCGCTCGTCGGTAGGCATGGCAAGCACGTCGGCGCCGGTGCCTCGCAACGACAGCTGCACGCGACTAAACCACTGCTCGTGCTCGGCGACGTGATCATGCAGCAGCGCGTCATACGCGCGCGTTGACGTGCGATCGAGCACGGTGCGCACACGACTGACTGGGTCGCCGCTGACGTCGTGGTAGTTGACGAAACTCGTGGCGGCGGCCAACACCATCGTGACCACCTCGGCACCGTCTACGCGCAGGGTTTTGTAGTCCACCGCGATGGTGCCGCGCGTCCCGTCGGTGCGCGCGTGCAACCGCGCTTCATACGTCAGTTTGCCAGCAACGCCGAGGTAGTCGGAATTCTTGCCGGTGATGCGCAGTCCATTCGGCGCTACGCCGTCCATCTGGAAGTAGTCGGTGCCGTAGTTGGAGTGTGCCGGGTTGCGCGTACCGTGCAACGTGGCCGTGAAGGTGAGTGCACCCGGGCGATTGGCAGTCAAGCGAACCACAATGGCTTGGTCTGGCGCGCTTGAGAACACATCGCGTGTGAAGGTCACGCCGTTCACCACATACGACACTCGCGCAATCGCGGAGTCCAACAGCAGCTCGCGCCGATAGTTGGTGACGGTGTCGTGGCCAGGAAACGTGATGAACAGATCGCCAAGCGATTGGTACTTCATCTGTTCGTAGGGTATGCCCATCATGGTACGTCCAAACAGATCGTGCGCGCGTGGCACGTCGCCCGCGAAGAGCAGTCGCTGGATTTCTGGCAACGCCTTGCTCGCGCCTTTCATGACCGGGTTGTACGGCCCACCGGTCCAGAGCGTCTCTTCGTTGAGTTGGATGTGTTCGTGGCGCGTGCCGCCGAAGATCATGGCACCGAGGCGGCCGTTGCCAACGGGGAGCGCGCGGTTCCATTCGCTCGCGGGCTGACGGAACCACACGCGTGAAGCGGGCGTCGGCGCGGGCACGGACTGCGCGAGCGCCACGCGTGCCGAAACAGCGGTCAGCGTTGTCAGCAGCACCGCGCGGACGAACAGCACAACGCAACGGGTCGCAATCATCATCATGCACCTGGACCGAATTGGGTGGGGGTTCCATGTCGAGGAGACGCGGCAAGGTCCTGTATGCAAGGACTACGCGCGCAACACCGTGATATCGTATTGCTCCATTACCGGATCGCGAGTTACCAACGTCAATCGCTCGGCCTGCGCCTGTGCGACGAGCAGCCGATCAAACGGATCGTGATGATGTGGCGGTAGCGCGGCAACGGACTCGGCGTGCCGAAACATCACGGGCAGTTCAGTAAATCCCGATGACTTCGCGGCCAATGACACGGATCGACTCGTCACCACTTTGCCTAGCGCGCGCTTGATCGACACCTCCCACGCCGACGCCACGCTCACAAACACGTCGTCCGCCTCGCGAATGGCCGACGTGGCCTCACGCGACAAACGCGCGCCACTGTCCCACCAGATCAGTACATGCGTATCGAGCAGCAGTCTCACAACTCTTCCTCGAACGCCGCGCGCACGCGGTCCGGCAGCGGCGCGTCAAAGTCACGCGCGATCTTCCACTTGCCACGCCCTTGACCAGCGACGCGACGACTCTTGTCGTCGGGCGCCGGAACAAGCATCGCCAACGGACGACCGGACTTCATGATCACAATTTCCTCTCCCTCGGCCGCACGATCGACAAGGGCGGACAGGCGTGTTTTCGCGTCGTAGAGACTGAGTGCTTCGCGAACAAACCGTTTTGGCATCGACGTCCTCCCATGTCGAGTGAGCCTGTATTGTGCCACATATGACCACTTTGGTCAAGTTGCCCGTACGAGGGTGTCGCGTCATGCGCTGGGCGTGCGTGGAACGGGCGCTGCCACCGTCACCGATCGACGAACCGTTACAACAGCCATGCCTCCGGCAGCGCTTCGCCCGGTGTCCAGCCCAGTGCAGCGAGGCGCCCCAGCCACTCGAACACCGCGTCTTTCTCTACATGCACTGGACACACGAGCACGTCTCCCGCGCGCGCCCACTGCACCGCGCGCTGCACCGCGTCAGCGTCGCCCGTCGCCAAGTCAATCTGCTCGTCCGGAACACCGAGTGCGTGCAATTCCTCCACCAGCACGCGCGGAACGTCGCCGAGTGCGCGCCCACGGAGCATCGAGGGCAACTCTTTGACGATGACATGATCGAATGGCGTCACACTCCACGCCGCACGCACCAGCGCTCGCAATTGCGAGTCATCGCGATTGCCCGCCTGTCCAAGCACAAGTAAACGACGCGTGGCCGACAGGCTTGCCGCGGCGCGACAGAGTGCCGCGAGTCCGTCGGGGTTGTGAGCATAATCGACAAAGATTGTCACGCCGCCAACGCGTGTCACTTGCAACCGGCCCGGATTGTCGGCGCGCGCGTCTCCAAAGTGCTGGAGCGTGACCTGAATCGCATACACGGGCACGCCCATGACCGCCGCAAGCAAGCTCGCACCGGCAATGTTGGCGATGTTGTATGCCGCGGCACCGCCGAGCGTCAGCGGCATGTCCGCCACGGCCACCAGGTCATGCCACACGCGCGCAAGGTGCAGCAGCAGACGTCCATCGCGCACAACCGCGGCATCGCCTCCCTGCGCGATGTGCGCCTCGACAACCGTGCTCGAGTCGCGCACGGAAAACCAGGCGCGACGAATCATCGGCGGAAGTGCCAGCGATACCAGCTCCGGATCGTCGGCATTGAGTACGAGCGTTGCATCGACGCCGAGCGCATGTGCCACGATACGCTTTGCTGCTGCCACGTCGTGCAACGTGTGCACGCCGTACTCACCAAAATGATCGGCGGCGATGTTAGTGATGATCGCCGCCGTCGCCCGATGCACTGCGAGCCCGCGACGCAGCATGCCGCCGCGCGCTGTTTCCAGCACCGCTGCTTGCACACGCGCGTCACGCAACACCGCGCGCGCACCGGCGGGACCAGAGTAGTCGCCTGCCTCGAGTTGTGCGTCGTTGACCCACACGCCGTCGCTGCAGCACCACCCCGCCACGTTGCCGGCCGCACGCCACATTGCGGCAACAAGACGCGTTGTCGTCGTCTTGCCATTCGATCCGGTGACCAGCGCGACCGGCACATCGTGAACGTCTTGCCACGCGACGCGTGCGGCTGACGGCGCGCTGGTGAGACGCCAGACAAACGCGCCAGTGCCACTGCCGACCGACAACACCTCGTCATCGAACGTGACCGTGATGCCACGCGCGATGGCTGCGGCATGCACCTCGGCGAGTGTGGGCCGAGTGGCGCGCTCGGTAGCCGCGAGAGTGCGCATGGTCGCAACGTCGACTGGCGCATGGTGCCCTGTTCCCTGCTGCTCCACCGACTCCCACGCCAGCTCGTTCACGGTCGTTGCCGTCATCAACACGTCAACAGGTGCGGACGCATAGGCAAACGCGTGCACTCCGTCGTCTCGCACCACAACCGTCGGCGGTGGCCACTCCAGCGCCGCGTGCGTCGCGCGGACTAGCTGCGTCCAGGCATCGAGCTGCCGCTGCAGCGCGCGCGCTTCCGGTGTGGCGCGAATCTCCAGCAACGCACCTTCGCGTTCGCTGTAGAGATTCGGCCCCATCAGGCGTCGCGAATCAACGATCGTTGGTGACGGATACTCCGCTGGCTCTGGGAGGTCCACCGGTGGCAGCGAACTCAATCGCTGGCTTCGGGCGCGAGCATCACGCCACGCGCATCGCGCACGAACACCATGTGTTCCGGCAACGTCGCTTGCTGCATCACGCGTTCATGGAGCAGCGGTGACGTTTTCGCCGGTCGTACGTCGTCGGCGGGCGCTTCTTCCACCACACGCGCACGTGGCACAGCGCGCGCGGCGCGAGGTGCAGCAACCGCTGCGTCGGTGTCATCGGCGCGGAAGTTGACGATCTGCTTCCACCCGCGCGCCAACGCATCGGCGAACACCAGCACAAGATCACCGGTGCGCCCCATCCGAAGCGCTGCCTCTATTGCTTGTTGTTCGTCCACGATACAGGTAACCGTGTCATCCGGAATCCCACTCGCGCGCAACGCAGCGGCCAGCATGGTTGGCACGTCGCTGTCGCCACGACCGCGTCGCGAGTCGTCTCGGCGGCAGATGTAGAAGTCGAATCGCGCCTCCGCCGCCGCGTGAGCAATGGCGACAATATCTTCGTCACGCCGATCACCCGGCGCCGACAACACACAAATACGCCGACCCTTGACGTCGAGGCGGTTGACAAGCTGACACAGTGCGGCGACCGCGTGGGCGTTGTGCCCGTAGTCAAACAGCACCTTGAACGGATGTTCGTCGTACACGTTCAACCGACCGGGGGCCTGAAAGAACGTCGTGTCGAACGTGCGGAGCCCGTGACGAATGTCCTCCAGCTTGACACCCATCGAGAAGG
>JAYSVL010000187.1:0-2224 GCA_043718595.1 Gemmatimonadaceae bacterium | reverse complement strand
TTGAACCACAGGGGCCACAGGGAGACACAGGGGTCTCGTAGTGCACACGCTGTTCCATTCCAACGCTTTTTGAATTTGGACTGCATCATGTCACGGCGCACCCCCTGTGTACCACAGCCACCCCCGGTTGGACCCAGACCGGGATACTTGGAGGTGATTTCGGTTGGGAACCGTGGTGCATAACGCGTACATGCCCTAACGTCCGCGACATGTTTGAACTCGACTTGCTGGCCATCGCCGCGCACCGTGACGATGCCGAACTCACCTGCGGCGGCACGCTGATCAAGGCGGTGGATGCCGGGCGGCGGGTTGGCGTGCTCGACCTCACACAGGGCGAAATGGGCACCAGGGGGTCCGCAGCAATCCGCGCTGCTGAGGCCGCGGCGGCGGCGGCCGTTCTGGGACTCACGATTCGCGAGAATTTGGGTCTGCCCGACGCCGGCGTGCGCAATGACAATGAGACCCGGGCGCTGCTCGTGCAGATGCTGCGTCGGCTGCGTCCGCGGGTTGTCATCGCACCGGCGCCACGGGGCCGACATCCGGACCATCGCCTGACGACCGAACTTATACGCGACGCGTGTTTTTTGGCCGGCCTGGCGAAGTACGCGCCCGTTGACGCACCGGTGTTCCGGCCCTTCAAGCTGTTGCACGTGATCACCTACCGCGAGGACGCGCTCAAACCGACCTTCGTAGTGGACATCAGCGAGCAGTTTACGCGAAAACTGGCCGCCGTCCGCTGCTACGGCTCCCAATTCGACGGCGCCACGCAGGCGGGCGAAGTTTTCCCGAATGGCGAACCGCTGTACGACGTCGTTATGCATCAGGCGGCGCATTACGGCACGCTCATCCGGGCGCGTTACGGTGAACCGTTCTATACAGACGAAACGATGTGCGTGGACGACGTGACAACGCTCGGCGTGTCCACCTTCTGACACCACCGTACGTCGGTGCAGTTCGCGCGCTTACTCGAACATGGTGATGACGCAATGGCGACAGCGCACGACAACATGGACTACGGGACGTACTTGCAGGTGGACGCGCTCCTGTCTCTGCAAACGATTCAGTCGAGTCCGGAGCACCCCGACGAGTTGTTGTTCATTGTGGTGCATCAAGCGAGCGAACTGTGGTTCAAGGTGTTGTTGCACGAGCTGGATGCACTGATTGTGGCGCTGCAACAGTTCGACACGATGCGGTCGTTGCTTGCCGTGCAACGCATCAATGTGTTGACGGAAATCATCGCGCAACAACTCTCCGCACTCGACACGCTACCACCGCAGCGGTTTGCGCAGTTTCGTAGTTATCTCGGTGCGTCGAGTGGATCGCAGAGTGCTCAATTTCGGGCCATCGAAGCAACAGCCGGTCTGCGCGATCCGCATTTTCTCGCCGCGATTGCGGACCACGGCGCGCCACCGCCAGCTGTGGCGCGTGCACTCGCGAGACCCACGTTGCAGTCGCTCACCGAAGCGCTGCTCGCGCACGAGAGCGTTGCGCTTGAGGCGCTTTACTCAGGCCCCGGGCCGACGCCGTTGTTTCTTCTCGTGGAAGGATTGCTGGAGTTTGAACAACGCTTTGCCCGTTGGCGTTTTCTGCACGTACAGCTCGTCGAGCGCATCATCGGCCCCGGCACAGGCGGGACAGGCGGTACGCTCGGCGCGAAGTACCTCGCGCGCACTGTATCGCAGCGGTTTTTCCCTGCACTCTGGGCCGTGCGCAGTGCCTTCTACGGAACGCACAGCTAGCGTGCTGATCGACATTTCGGTGCCCTTTGCTCCGCACATCGCCGTGTGGCCGGGTGATACGCCGTTCAGTTGTGGATGGACGGCGCGCCGCGAACAGGGCGCGACAATCAATCTCGGCGCGCTGACGACCAGCGCGCACGCGGGCACACATGCCGATGCACCATTCCATGTAGCGTCTGATGGCGCAGCGAGTGAGTCCCTGCCTGTGCGTGTGTTTGTTGGAGCTGTACAGGTGATCGCCCTGGCAAGCGATATCGATCCGACCTCTGCGATTACGCGAGCACTGCTTGAGGAGTTGTTGTCACTACCCGCGCCCGCAGGTGCGGCGGACTCCGCGCGGGCCGTCGTACGTGTGCCGCATCGCGTGCTCTGCCGCACCGGATATTCGGTCTCGCAGGGCGCATTTCCCGAGGCATGGCCAGCGCTTGATGAAGAAGCGGCCGTCTGGCTCGCAACGCGCGGGTTACGGCTGTGGGGCACAGACG
>JAYSVL010000186.1:0-6410 GCA_043718595.1 Gemmatimonadaceae bacterium | reverse complement strand
AGCTTCGCCAGTGCGTCCGTCTCCGCCGGCGTGAACCCCAGGGTGCGGCCGACGTCTTTGATCGCCGCGCGCGACTTGAGCGTACCGAACGTGACGATTTGCCCCACCGAGTCTTTGCCATACTTCTGGCGCACATACTCGATCACTTCGCCACGCCGCTCGAAACAAAAGTCGACGTCGACGTCTGGCATCGACACACGCTCAGGATTGAGAAAGCGTTCAAAAAGCAAATCAAATTCGAGCGGGCAGACATCCGTAATGCGGAGTGTGTACGCCACCAGCGAGCCAGCCGCCGAGCCGCGTCCCGGACCGACGGGAATGCCGAGGTCGCGCGCGGCCTTGATGAAGTCGGCGACGATCAGGAAATAGCCAGCGTATCCCGTTGTCGTGATGACATCGAGCTCGTACGCCAGCCTCTCCCGTACTTCATCGCGAAATGGATCGCCGTACCGCACCTTCGCGCCGTCTGTCGCCAGTTGCACCAGTAAGTCGTTCTCACTCTGCACACCCTCCGGCAGCGGGAACGACGGCACGAAGTACTTCTTTTCAAACTGCACATCCACCGACTCGCCAATCGCCAGTGTGTTGGTCAGGACGTCGTCTCGTCCCGGAAATGCGGACCGCATCTCATCCGCCGACTTGAAGTACAAGCCGTCATCGTAGTGCATGCGATCACTGTCATTGCGATCCTTACTGAGGCCGATGCACAGCAGCACGTCATGCGCGTCGTGATCGTTGCGCGTCAGGAAATGCGCATCATTTGTCGCCACGACGGGCAGGCCAAGATCGTCGGCGAGTGAAAAAATGCGCGCGTTGAGCAGCGCTTGCCCTTCACTGGCGTGTGCCTGCACTTCCAGATAGTAGCGATCCTGAAACAGTTCGGCGTACCACGCCGCCGCTTCGCGTGCCTGCGCGAACCGCTCAGCCATCAAGTGCGTGGCGACTTCACCGGCGAGACAGGCCGACGAGACAATCAGCCCTTCACTGTGCGCGGCGAGCAGTTCGCGGTCGATGCGCGGTTTGGTGTAAAAACCCTCGGTGTAGCCCAACGACGAGAGTTTGACCAAATTGCGATAGCCGACCAGATCGCGCGCGAGGATGACCAGGTGGTAGTACGGCCTGACGCCCGGGGCAGGGCGGCCACGCGCGCGTCGATCACCGGGGGCAACATACGCCTCCATGCCCATGATCGGCCGGATACCCGCTTTCCTCGCTTTCTCCTGGAATTCCCAGGCAGCGTGCATATTCCCATGATCGGTAATCGCCAATGCCGGCTGCTCAAACAGCTTGGCACGGTCGATCAGATCATCGATACGATTCGCGCCGTCGAGGAGCGAATATTCGGAGTGGCAATGCAGGTGGACGAACGACATGGACGGAAGAAGATAGCGCCCGGCTCGCCCTCGCGCATCCGGCGACGAAGCAGCATCGCGATGATCATCAGCGTGCTCGTGTTCGCCACGGTCGCCATCACACCGATGGGGTGTTACATCTCGCGTGCCGCGTTCGAAGAAGCGCGCATCCTGTCGAATCGCAGGTCCATCACGCAGTTAGTCGCTGACAGTGCGACCGACGCGCCGACGCGTGACAAACTGGCGCTCGTTGTTGCGGCGCGCGCCTATGCCGTCGATTCACTTGGTCTCAAGGCCGGCAAGAGCTTCACCAAGTACTCCAAGCTGCGGAGCGATACCCTCGTACTCGTGCTCTCGGCCGCGTACCGCGATCGCCTCGAACGCAAAACGTGGTGGTTCCCCGTCGTCGGACGATTCCCCTACAAAGGTTTCTTCGATTTTGACGACGCAAAGAAAACCGCCGCCAAACTTCGTGCCGACGGGTTTGACGTCACACTCGGCGCGTCATCTGCCTTTAGCACGCTCGGCTGGTTCAATGACCCACTCGTCAGCTCCACCGTGGCGCAAGATTCCATCACGCTGGCCAACACAATTATTCACGAGCTGCTGCACAATTCATTCTTTGCCAAAGGTCGTGTGCCGTTTAACGAATCCTTCGCCAGTTTTGTCGGCGGACGCGGCGCGGAGCACTTCTTTCGTGCGCAAGGTGATACGGCGTCCACCCGTCGTGCGGCAGACGACTGGCACGACGACCTGCTGCTTGGTGCGTTTTGGGCGCGACTCGCACACGAAATCGACAGCGTCTTCGCCGCGCTGCCCCCAGATGCAACAGTCGCGCGCATCGCCGCGCGTGACACCGTGTACACGCGTGCACACACACGACTCATTGATAGCGTCGCACCATCACTGCGCCGGTTTCCTAAGGGCTGGGCGGAACGTGTGGTGCTCAACAACGCGGTGTTACTCTCGCGACGCGTCTACGCGGAAGGGCTCGACGCTTTCGATTCCGTGTACGTCGCCAACGGTCGCAACCTCAAACAGGCCGTCGCCGTGATCATCGCCCGAGAGCAGGCGGCCGAGCGCGCGCGGAAGTAAGCAGTGCGTCGTTAAGCGGGAGCGTTATGCTCGGCAGGCGGCCGAGCCCGCGCGCACCTAAACCTTGGCGCGCGCGGCGCGTGAGCATCGCTACGGTGTTTTTGTTTCCGGCAGCAAAACGAAACGCGCCCGGTTGGTTTCGTCGAGATACACCTTCGCCGCCGCCGCCAGCTTCTCAACAGTCAGGCTCGCGATCAGCGCATCATCGCTGAAGACGGTTGTCGGGTCATCGCTATTCTCCACGCGATCCCGCAAAACGCCCGCCCACCAGTTGTTCTGCTTGCGCGCGACTTCACCTTCGCGCCGTTGCTGCTCTCGCACTCGCTCGACCTCCGCTGCGGTCGGCGGCACACGACGCAACGAGTCCAATTCCTGCAACACGGCCTGATACAACGCATCGGCCTTGTCCGGCGCCGAGCCGTAACTGATCGCGACTTGCCATTCCTGCCGCGGTCGACGCGAGAACGTGGTTTGTGCACTCACCGAGTACGTGCCACCGAGCGCCTCACGCAGGCGGTCGAGCAGCCGCATCTCCAGCACCTCACCAACGGACGACAACAAGTACGCCTGCTCGCGGCTCCACGTGCCCTTGCCGGCCAGCAGCAACGCGGTCTGACTCTGCGGAGCGACACCCTTGCGCACGATCTTCTCGATGTGCCCGCTAAATAACGGAGCGCCAACGTCGCGAAATGTTTCCTTGCGATTGAGCACCGGCAAACTCGCCAGCCACTGCTCGGCGAGTGGCTTGAGCGCTGCGGCGTCCACATTGCCGACAAACAAAAACGTAAAGTCGCTGGCATCAGCAAAACGGTCACGATACGTGGCCATCATTTGTGTCAGGTCCAACTCCTTAAGCATCGGAACTGACAGCAGGCGAAACCGCGGACTTCCATTAGCGAGCGTGATTTGGACGGTATCACCAAACACCGCGCCGGGGTTCGCATCTTTGTTGCGCAGCTGATTCTCAAAGTTTTGCAACAAGGCCTGAAATGCTGACGTGTCCGCGCGCGGTGCCGTCATGCGCAGCCAAGTGAGCTGCATCAGCGTCTCCAGATCTTTTGGCGATGCGCGACCAGTAAGCCCTTCGCTGAGGTCGGAAATAAAGGGCGACACCGACGCAACCACGCCAGTCAGCTTCTTGTTGAGATCAATGGCCGAAAACTCGCCCACGCCACCATTGGCCACCGCGGCCGCCGTCAGCGCCGTGCGAAACACCGCAGCATCCGGCACCAGGCTCGCGCCGCCGGGGCTCCACGACGACATCAGCACCTGATCGGCGTTGAAATCCGTCGGCTTGACCAGCACGCGCACGCCGTTGGACAACGTCCATTCCGTCAGGTTGATCGCCTCGTACCGCTTTTCCGCAACAACCTTGCCGGGTATTGGCGTGTTCTTCACCAACGCACCAGCGACGACTGTCTCCGTCCATGGTGCAATCGTCGATGATGCGACCTGCTTGAACACACCACGCAACTCAGCTTCCGTCGGCACGCGCAGTCCGTCCTTGGCCGGCAACGTGGCCATGATCACGCGATTCGCTTCACCGGCACGCGATTTCCCCAGCGCATTGATTTCAGCCAATGTCACCGCTGGTAACAAGCGTTGTGCCAGCGCGAACTCGTACGTGATGCCGGGGATGCCATCGCCCGAGAGGAAGTTGTCGATGTACTCTGACACGAACGAACCCGACGGCGTCTTGTCGCGTTCGGCATACGCACGTTCGAACGAGCGCAGATAGTTGGTGCGGGCGCGATCCAGTTCCGTTTGCAGAAATCCATGCCGCTGCACACGCTCGGCTTCGGTGAGGAGCACCTGCAACGACTCGAGCAGTTTGCCTTCCTTGGCGCCGGCATTGAGCGTGTAGTAATCCGCGCCACGCACAAAGTTACCGCCACCAGCGCCCGCGCCCGTGAACGGCGCGTCAGGTTTCCGCGACAGTTCACCAAAGCGCTCGTTGAGCATGCTGTCGTACAGGCGCTGCATCAGGTCGCGGCGAAGCGCGCCAACCGTCTTCGTGTCGGTCGGAGGCAACTTCCACAGCACACTCACACTACTCGACGTGAGCTCCGGGTCCGTCGCAATCGACACCAGCGTCGAATCATGACGCGGCACCATCGACACCACTCGCGCGCGCGGCGACGGGCGGCGCACCAGCGGGCCGAAGGTGCTTTTGATCAACGCCTCAAGCTTTGCTGGATCGGCGTCACCGACCGCAATAACCGCCATCAGGTCCGGACGATACCAGTCGCGCCAAAACCGTTTCAGTAACGCAGGATTCGCCGACTCCAACGTCTTCGGATCACCGATCGGTATGCGCCTGGCATACCGTGAGCCGCGAAAAAGGACCGGAAACTGTTTCGTGCGCAACCGTTCACCGGCGCCAAGGCCATCGCGCCATTCCGACAACACCACGCCACGTTCGGCGGCGACCTCAGCCGAATCGAACAGGATGCCGCTCGCGACATCACCAAGGAAACGAAAACTCTTTTCGAGAATGCCCGCGCTGTCCGTTGGCACTGGCAGTATGTACACCGTCTCGTCGAAACTTGTTTCGGCGTTAAGATCGGCGCCAAAGCGCACACCAATACTCTCGAGGTACTTCACGATGTCGTTCTTGGCAAAACTCCTGGTGCCGTTGAACGCCATATGTTCAATAAAGTGTGCCAATCCTTGCTGATCATCATCCTCAAGGATCGAGCCGGCATTCACCACCAGCCGAAGTTCAGCGCGCTGCTCAGGTTTCGCGTTGCGCCGCACATAGTAGGTGATGCCATTGGGCAGCTTACCGATACGTACCGCGGGATCCACCGGCAACGTTGCCGTCAGTGCGAACGAGTCTTTAACGACTGTTCGTTTCCGCGCAGCGCTTGCTGGCGGCTTGCTGGTGGCGGCCTGCGCATATCCGTGCACCGGCGCAAGCACAATCGCGGCAACAGCGAGCCGCAGGACAACAGACACTTGAAGTTGTTGAATAAAAGTCATCGTGGGACGAGTGGAGGGATCACAGCTTGACGAACACCCAATAAAACTACAACAACTGCAACAGCATTGACGCAGAGGTTTAGCAGAGGTGCACGAAGTTCGCGGAGGACTTCCTCTAAAACTACAACAACTGCAAACAGCATTTGACGCAGAGGTTCAGCTGAGGTGCGCAGAGAGCGCGGAGGACTTCTTTTACTTTTTTGCTTTTACTTTTTGATGTCCTCAGCGAACTCGGCGGTCCTCTGCTCGACCTCTGCGTCCAATGCTGTTGCAGTTGCTGTTCGTCGTTCGACGAGCACATGACCGGAATCGAACCTCGGCTTCCTCCGCCAGCTCTCGGCCTCCTCAAGCCCGGAACCGACCACGAAGCAACTCTCGCAGATCCATCGTCGCGCCTTCCCTCGGCGGCGGCAACGCTTGCACCGGATCGGGACCAAGCGTGACGCGCTGCATCGTTGCCCGTACGCCGGCGTCGAGAAATCTCGACAACTGCCCAAAAGAAAAATCTGCTCCTGTGCGCGTGGCGTAGCTGTGCAGTGGATACGTCACGTACAATTGGTCACGACTGCGTGTCATCGCCACATAGAGCAAGCGTCGCTCTTCTTCGACCTGCGCTTCGTCGCCCGCCATGCGTGCCATTGGAAAGATGCCGTCGGCCGCGTGGATGACGAAGACAACATCCCACTCCTTGCCCTTGGCAGAGTGCACCGTGGACAAAATCAGCGCGTCACCGTCATCGTCGCTACCGACGGCCAGGTCCTGCGTGTTGGATGGAGGTTCGAGTGCTAGTGTCGCGAGAAATGTGGAGCGGTCGGGGTATCCAGCCGCGATCATTTCGAGTTGATCCAGATCAGACAGGCGAGGTGGTGCGTTGTCGTACGTGGCCTTGAGAATCGGATCGTACAGCTGTCGCACGATGCGAATCGCCTCTGCTGGCGCGGTGGTATTCACGCGACGCATGCCATCCAGCAACGCCGCCAG
>JAYSVL010000185.1:0-6423 GCA_043718595.1 Gemmatimonadaceae bacterium | reverse complement strand
CCATTTTCCGCATGGGCATACCGGTCACGGGGAAGAACATCTTTCCGTCGAACATTCAGGGATTGCCCACCTTCTACGAGATTCGCGTCAGCAAGGATGGCTACACCGCGCGACCCGAAGCGGTCGATCTTGTGGTGGCGCTCAATCCGGCCACGTATGCCAAAGACGTGGCGACGGTGCGCCCGGGTGGCTACCTAATCTACGACGCCACCTGGCCGCTTGAGCCCGAGCTCGTGCGCGAAGGCATCACCGTACTCGGCATTCCGTTCGGTCGCATGTGCGTCGAGACGTTCCAGGGCGACCGCGATCGCACACTGCTGCGCAACATTGTCTACGTGGGTGCACTCGCTGCGCTGCTCAACTTCGACATGGATCTCGTCGGGCAAATGTTGCTCGAGAAGTTCTCGAAGAAGAAGAAACTGCTCGACTCCAACAACACGGCGATCAAACTCGGGTACGACTACGCCAAGGCCAACTTCGACTGCCCACTGCCGTTTCACTTGGCTCGCATGGATGAAACGAGCGGCTCCATCATCATCGACGGCAACACCGCCGCAGCGCTCGGCGCAGTCTACGCTGGGGCGACTGTTGGCGCATGGTATCCCATCACGCCGTCAACGTCACTGATGGAAGCGTTCAAGGGTTTCTGCGAGAAGTTTCGTGTGGAACCAGAAACTGGACTCGCGCGCTACTGCATCATTCAGGCGGAAGACGAACTGTCGGCGGCAGGCATAGCCATTGGCGCGGGTTGGGCCGGCGCACGGTCATTCACCAACACGTCGGGCCCGGGCATCTCGCTGATGCAAGAGTTTATCGGCCTCGCCTACTACACCGAAATTCCCGCCGTCTTCTACGATGTACAGCGTACCGGCCCTGCCACAGGCATGCCGACGCGCACGCAGCAAGGCGACCTGATGTCGCTGGCGTACGCATCACATGGCGACACGAAGCACATCGTCCTGTTTCCGTGCAGTCCGGAAGAGTGCTTCTATACGAGCGTGACTGCGTTCGATCTCGCTGAACGATTCCAGACACCGGTGTTTGTCGCCAGCGACCTCGACATCGGCATGAACGACTGGATGTGTAAACGGCTGGTCTGGGACGACAGCTACCGCCCCGATCGTGGCAAGGTGCTCAGCGCCGACGAACTCGCCGGTGTGAAGAAGTTCTCGCGCTACCTGGATGTCGACGGTGATGGCATTGCCGCACGCACGTTACCTGGTGTGCATCCCAACGGCGCGTACTTCGTGCGCGGATCAGGCCACGACAAACACGGCGCCTACACCGAAGACTCTGACGCCTATCAGGAAGTGGTCGATCGCATCGCGCGCAAATTCGCCGGTGCGGCTGATGTAGTGCCCGCCCCGGAATTCCACCTGCAAGATGGAGCCGACGTGGGCATCGTCTCGCTCGGTGGCTGCCATGCGGCGGTGTTGGAAGCGGTGGATAGACTGCGCGCAAAGGGCATCGTTGCCGACTACATGCGGATCAAGGCGTTCCCGTTCAACGCGTCGGTGCTCGGCTTTCTGGAGAAACATTCCACGGTGTTTGTTGTTGAGCAGAATCGCGACGCCCAGCTTCGCGCGATGCTGGCGATCGAAACGGGCATGCCGCGCGACGCGATGCATTCCGTGCTCGACTACGGGGGCATGCCACTTACGGCCAACGTAGTTGTAAAAGCGGTGTCCTCTCATCTCACGCAGGTGCTCGCATGACGTCCATCGCCAAGCCGCCCATTCGCCATCCGGGGCTGCATAAAAACTCGCTCGGCTACACGGTGCGCGACTACGAAGGGGCGATGTCTACGCTGTGCGCGGGATGTGGCCATGACTCGGTCACCGCGGCGCTGGTGCAGTCGTTCTGGGAACTTGACGTGCCGCCGCATCGCGCCGCTAAAATGAGTGGCATTGGGTGCTCGTCCAAGACGACCGCGTACTTCATGAAGCAGTCGCACGGCTTCAACAGCGTGCACGGACGCATGCCGTCGGTCACGTCGGGCGCCAATGCGGCCAACCGTTCGCTCACCTACATCGGCATTTCCGGCGACGGTGATTCGTTGTCGATTGGGCTCGGGCAGTTGTCACATGCGATTCGTCGCAACGTGCGCATGTTGTATGTCATCGATAACAATGGCGTGTACGGGCTCACCAAGGGACAGTTCTCTGCCTCGGCCGATATCGGTTCGACGTCCAAGAAAGGCGAGACCAACGTGCAGCCGCCGATTGATCCGGTGCTGCTCGCGCTCACGCTCGGGGCCACGTTTGTCGCGCGCAGCTTTTCTGGTGACAAGGCGCAGTTGGTGCCGATTCTCAAAGCCGGCCTGTCGCACAACGGCCTTGCACTCATTGATGTGATCTCGCCGTGTGTCACCTTCAACGATCACGAAGGGTCAACCAAGAGTTACAAGTTTACGCGCGAGCACGAGGTGGAGATTTCGGCGGCCGATTTTGTGCCATTGCGCCGAGAGATTGTCGCGCCGGTGACCAACGCCGAAGTGTCGGTGGTCACGATGCACGACGGCAGCAGTGTGCGCTTCCGCAAAACACACGACGGCTACGACGCGACGAACCGCGAAGAAGCGTACGCACACGTACGCGCGTGCCAGTTGCGACACGAAGTGGCCACAGGACTGTTGTTCATCGACGAAAGCGGGAGCGACATGCACGCCGTCGCCAAAACGGTGCACACGCCGCTTGTCGACCTGCCCTTTGAACAGTTGTGCCCCGGCAACGACGCGCTGCAGAAGCTGATGGAGAAATACCGATAGACCCAGCCGCCTTAACAGCGGGTGCCGATGGTCGTCCAACCAATGTCCATATCCGCACCCGAGGCCAGTCATGATATCGCTCTCCCTTCGCATCGCCATCGGCGCCGTACTCGTTGCGCCAACGCTGGCACTCGCGCAGCAACACATGCACGGTGCCGCCGACCACGCAGGAAAGCCGGTTGATTGTCAGTCACTGGCCGCACCGCCGTGGTCTGGCCTGTCGGCCAGCGACCTCAGTTCGATTCGCCAGTTGCAGACGTCGGTCGCCGGTTTTCGGGCGACAGATGTAGCGTCGCGTTCGGGGTTTGCCCCCACGCTGGGAGACATCCCGACGATGGGCGTACACTGGGTCAATTTTGCGCGCATGCAGGATGGCGTGAAGCTTGATCAGCCCGACCATCTCTTGTTCACGCGGATTGCAGGGCGCGACAGTTTGGTGGGCGTCGCCTACGCGTTTCGTGGACCACTCGACGCGCACATCCCGGCCACTTTCTCGAGTGAGCTCGCGCAGTGGCACGATCACGCGAACCTTGGTGGTGGACCCGGGCAAACGTTGCACATGCTGCATGTGTGGTTCGTCCCGTCGCCGTACGGCCCATTTGCTGGCAACAATTTCTTCCTGCCGTTCATGAGCGCCGGTATGGCGCTGCCGAGCCCGTGCTGGATTCAAACGGACGCCGAGGTAGATCGGCTCGAAATGGTTGCGTCGCTCATCGACGTCGTCAATCGGCAGCGTGATTCATCCATCGTGACGGCCGGGCAGGGGATGCGTGCACGGCGACGCGCTGGCGTCGGTGCGAACATGTTGGGCGAACTCGCAAATCGACTCGCGCCGTCGCTGCGCAGGCTTGATACCGCCGCCATTCGTGCCGACCGCGCAGACTGGGAACGTGCTGCTGACCAAACACTCAGCGAATTGCGTCCGTTCGAACGACAGTTGCTGACTACCGTGCGCGACCGGGTGAAGGGTTTACAGGCAGGCAGAAAACAGCAACTGCGGTAAAGAGTGTACGGCAGGCTGGAACGCCACCTGCAGCAAAGAGTGCACAGGCAGTCAGCAACTGCAAGCGCAACTGCATTGACGCAGAGGTAAATCAGAGGTCCGCGAGGTTCCGCAGAGCACCACCTAAAGAAGTACCCTGCGTTCTCCGCGTGCCTCGGCTGAACCTCTGCGTCAATGCAGTTGCTGTTTTTTGTAGTTGCAGTTGCTGTTTTTTGTAGTTGCAGTTGCTGCTTTGTAGTTGCAGTGGCTGTTTTTTGTGGTTGCAGTTGCTGTTTTTTTGTAGTTGCAGTTTCTCTTTCGCGTGGCTCAGTCTGGTTTGTCCGCGTCTAGAATGCGCGCGGGGCGGAGCAGCGCGACCTCGTGCGCGTCCAACAAGCGCCACGCTCCCTTGGCAAGTACGCCAAGGGTTAGCGCGCCGATCGACACACGAACAAGTCGCAGCACTTCGATATCGAGGCAAGCGAGCAAGCGACGGATATGCCGGGTTTTGCCTTCGTCAAGCACAATTTCCAGCCACGAACTGCTGCGCGATCCAACGCGTAACAGGGACACGTGCTTTGCAAAGAGCCTCTCGCCACTGACCGGCTCCACGACACCGGCAGTCACGCGCGCAACCGTGGTCGCATCGAGCAATCCGCGCACCTGCACATGATAGGTCTTGTCGATGTGCGACGACGGCGCCAAGAGTTGCGCCGACCAGCGCGAATCGTTAGTCAGCAACAACAGTCCTTCACTGGCCTTGTCGAGTCGTCCAACCGGTGCGAGGAACGGCAGTGCTGGGTCGGTGAGGCAGTCGTAAATCGTTGCGCGTCCAGCGGGATCATGGCGCGTCGTCACCAGACCTCGTGGTTTATTGAGCGCAACGTACACGCGTTCGGCGCGAGTCACGGTTTCGGCGTCCACCGCAATACGCGCCGTTTCCGGACGTACACGCAGCGACACGTCACGGACGATTGCACCGTCGACCCGCACTCGGCCTGCGTTCACCAACCGTTCGCCGTCGGCACGCGAGCAGATGCCCAGCTTGGACAAGGCGCGAGCAATACTGACGGTGCCAGCGGGACCGCCAGAGATGATGCGCGATGTCATGCGCGAATCATGCGGCAAGGCACGCGCATACACAAACACGCGAGGTCGTGTTCCTAGCCCGGTTGCTCGCACCACACGGTGGACCGCGGGAGCCGGTCACCGGCACGCCAATTCGGTGAGGCAAATTCACGACTCAACGCCACGTCGGGCGGCGGCGTGGCAAAGACATACGCCAGCAGTCGCTGCAGCTCCGTTGGTCCGACGAGTCGGGTCTGCCCACGCTCCTGCTTCCAGCGCGTCACGGCGCAGATGGATTCCATCACCGACAATCCCGCGGCGATTTCCACAAACGCCGTCGTGACGCGGACACTTTCAATTCCTTTGAGCTGACGCGGCAAGCGCTCCGGTTTGCTGAGCTCAAGATCCATCCAGCGCAATTGTGCCGTTGCGCTGTCGAGATAGAACGCGCCGTGTACGTCGGGGTCCTTGAGCTTGTCGGCTGCGCGCACATCGAGGCGCAGCCACGTCTCCGTTGTCGCTGCCGACAAATCATGTGTGCTGCCGCCATACGAAAAGCAGTGATTACGCGCGAAGTCATCATCGGCGAGATCAAGAATGGTGGGCAAGCTCATCATGTACTCGCGCGACGATCTCGCGTTGACACGCGACGCGGTGCTCAGGTCCGCTGTGCGCTGTACAACGCGCCCGGGAGTGTATCCGCTCCGCGTTTCGCTCCGTCCCTCGGTGGTATCGACTTCCTGCACGGCAAAGGTGGCGTTTCGCACGGCGCCGAGTGCACGAAGGCGAAGATGGCCAAACGGATACTGCGACGCGAGTAATCGATAGCGATCGGCGTTTTCGCGCAGGAACGACACTAACTGAAAGACTTCCGGTTGTGTTTGCGGGTTGGGTGGGCCCGGACGCGCACACTGCGCAACTGGCGTCACCAATCGCGTAGAGAGACGATACGGGATTTGCACGAGATGCACGTCAAGCGTGGTCGTCACGCCGCCCGCGATGTCGATCTCGGCGCGAAATGGAGCGTAGCCGAGCCTGCGCACGGTGATGTCGTAGCGGCCAGTCGGCAGTGCCGGTAGCAGAAAGCGTCCGCTCGCGTCGGTAAAACGTTCGATCGAGAGCTGCGACACAATCACGACGGCGTAGGGCAATGGCGCGTTGGCCTGCGCCGCGTGCACCGTACCGCTCAGCGCGCCTGTCGCTTGCGCGTGTGCGTCCGCTGCGCGCATGGTCGCCGTCGCGAGTACCGCGAGTACCAATGTCGCGAACGTTTTCGTCGAAACTGCCATAGTCGCGAGTGCCAGCAGCTTGATGATGAAATACGGAGTTTTCAGTAGATACGGTACTATTCGGTATGTGTCAACGGTTCGTATGTTCACTGCTCAACCGTCGTCTCGACCTTCGTTTCGTCCCTTGTCCACACCGACATGTCTCGCGCGTTCCGTCTATCCCGCTCGTTGGTTACGCTCGTCTGTCTCGCGCTGTTGGCCGCGCCATTGCTCGCGCAGCAGAAACCAACACTCACGCCGCAGGATCTGGGCAAGTGGGAGGCACTGGGCGCGGTGCGCCTGTCGCCGAACGGTGCGTGGACATCGTACTCGCTGAC
>JAYSVL010000184.1:0-6428 GCA_043718595.1 Gemmatimonadaceae bacterium | reverse complement strand
CACCTTGCCCGTCGCCGCATTCACGGCAAAGACGCCTTTGCCACTCGGCACAAAAAGTCTCGATTGTGCAAAGTCTGTGTGCGGCTCCCATACCAATCCACGCTTGGCAACCGGAGCGGGCAACGCCAGTCGCCAGATCTCTTTCCCAGACTCCGCGTCCAGAGCGAGCAGATCGCCGTCGATATTGCTGAGGAACATTCGGTTTCCGACAACCACAGGATTGGTTTCGACCGTCACCCCGCCGGTCTTCGTGGCGTCGCCGATGTCCGCGCCGGAGGTGTAACTCCACGCGGGTTCGAGGTACCGCACGTTCTGCACGTGTATCTGCCTGAGCGACGAGTACTTCGTGGACAACTCATCGCCACCACTTCTGAACCACGTGTCGAACGTCCGCGCACGCGACTGGCTCGGTGGCAGCGTCGCTACGTCGACGCCGGGGACGTCCCTGTATTCGGCCATGGCACTGCGCGCGGCGGAGTCTTCGCGCGGGGGTTTCGATCGCTCGTCGAGGAGCGAGTAACTCAAGGCAGCCGTTTGCAGCGGCAGCGCGTCGGACGGGGTGGCCCGAAGGCTCTTCCACGTCGCGGCGATGCCTTGTCTGCGCAGCCGATTCCATGTTTTTGAGACGACGGTACCGATTCCTACGGTCCGGATTCTGGAAATGACATCGAACTGCACGCTCAGTACGGCGGCGGGAATGACAAAGACCGCCGCAATGGCAACCAGTCCGAGTACACGGGGAAATCTGGTTCGTCTCACGAGGTGGCAACGTGGAGTTGTGAGTTCATCGCCACCAGATCTTAGACTTCGACTTGCGTAGAAGCGAGGGTCCAAGGTCAATTCTTCGCATTGGCACAGCTCAAAAAAGGCGCGAACCCGGGCCGCGTTTTTTGCGTCGTGCAAGGGTTTCCGCCGCGAGCGACGAGTTGCAAACCGGACGACGAGGAGACCTTGCCGCTACATACCGTGGTAGTCGTGCCCTGCTACAACGAAGCACAACGACTCGATACGAATGCGTTTCGCGCGTACCGAGTCGCGGCACCGCACACTGTCTTTCTTTTCGTCAACGACGGCAGCACGGACACGACGGGTGAAATGCTTGACGCACTCGTTCGCGATCTTGGCGCTGGATGCGCGGTGCTCCACCTTCAACAGAATGTGGGCAAGGCGGAGGCTGTGCGACGTGGACTCGTCGCCGCACTGACCGACCCACCAGTGTTGGTGGGCTTCTGGGATGCCGATCTCGCTACGCCGCTCGATGCGATTGCATCCTTTCAAGAGGTGCTGGCACAGCGAGCTGGAATCGAAATGGTGTTCGGTGCCCGAGTGGCGATGCTTGGGCGTCAGATTCAGCGGAACGCAATGCGGCACTACACCGGGCGTATGTTTGCCACCGCGGTCTCACTGACGCTGGATTTGCCGATCTACGACAGCCAGTGTGGAGCGAAGCTCTTTCGCGTGACACCGTCGTTAGCGTCACTGATGGCGGAGCCGTTTCTCGCACGCTGGATCTTCGACGTCGAGATCATTGCGCGACGTATTCGACAGTCGCGCCTGACATCCGCGGCGCCAGCGAGACAGGTCATCTATGAGCTCCCCCTCGACCGCTGGACTGATGTCCCGGGATCCAAGTTGCGAATCCTGGACTTCGCACGCGCTTGCATCGACTTGCTTCGCCTCCGCCTGACGTATCTTGTCTAAGAGACGCCCAACGCAGTATCACGCGGTCGCGTTCGCACTTGTCGCGCTCGCCGCCGCGCTTGGTGCCGCGCTCATACCGGGGCGCGAATTGTGGTTGGATGAAGCGCATTCCGCCTACGTTGCTCCATTGCCATTGTCGGGCGTCGGCATCGCCATTCGCGGCGACGTGCATCCACCGATGTACTTTCTGCTGTTACACGGTTGGGTCCGCACCCTGGGTACCTCGCCTATGGCCCTTCGAGGTTTCTCGCTGCTGTGCATGGTGTGCGCGGTGGTTGTGCTATGGCGAGTGGCCCGAACAGAGGACGGTGAAGTGCCAGGGCTCATCGCGCTTGCGTTTGCAGCGGTGTCGCCGGCGCTTCTTGTTTACGCCGTTGAAATCCGCATGTATGCGCTGCTGGTGTTGACTTACAGTTTGACACTGTTGTTTCAGCGGCGTGCATCACTCTCGCGAACGTCAGTTGACGCTGCACTCGCAGGCATGGCGGCGGCGGCAGCTATCTACACGCACTACGTGGCGCTCTTCGCGGTAGCAGGACTGTTCGTCGCGTGGATAGCACTGGACCTGCGCGCGCACCGATCATTAAAAACGTGCGCGGTGGCGTGCAGCGTCTGCGCGATACTGGTATTGCCGTGGGTGCCCACGATTGTTCTCCAGCGGCAAGCGAAGGCCTCCCTGGATACACGCGCTTCGCATGCCAAACAGGACACGACCGCCCTTGCCTTTACGCGGACCGCCCCTGTGCCGCCCTCACAAAAGCGTCACGCCGCAATGCTTACCAGAGAAATTGCGAGCGTGGTTGGCGTGTACCCTGCTCGCTCCACCTCTGTACTTGTGTTGCTTGCGTTGCCATTCGCCGTGATTGTCGTTTTGACGCTGCGCCGCGCGTTTGCGGGCGACGAGTGGATTTTGCTCCTGTTGTGCGCCTCCACTGTGATGCTCACCGGTGTATGGTTGCTCGGCGTTTCTGGCAGGCGTTTCGTGCTGATCCTGGCACCAACCACTGCGCTTATCATTGCACGCATTTCTGCCGAGCGACGTTCTGCTTACGGCGCATTCAGCTGGCGCGTCACCGTTGCTGCCGCGCTTGTCGTATCGCTAGCTGGATCGATTCGGCTTCTGCATCTGCCTCGCCCGACTCCTCTCACCGAGCTCATCTCCTTTCTACGCAGCGAGAGTGGCGCTCGCGACCAGCTGCTCTTTCACGCACCATATGGGCAGGTGCTGTTTGACTATTACGCTCTACGCGAAGGCCTAACGCTGCGGGGGAGCGGATTTCCGTCGAGCACTGCCGCGTGGTGGGAGCGGCAGCGCTTCCAAGGCTGGGGTAGCCCGGTTCCCACACATCGCGATCTGGACAGCACCGTCGCCGCGTTGCACGCGCGTGCCGCCGACGCTCCAGACCTTTGGCTCATTCTGTTCGAACCCAACTTTTACGACCCGTCCGGACGCGTACTCGCGCGGTTGAGCAGTGAGGGGCGCAAGATACAACAGTGGCAGTCGGCTGATTCGTCGTGGACTGCCGTGCATTTTCGCTTCGGTGATGGCCGTGAGCGATAAGTATCAAGGTCCGCTCGCGGCGTTTGTCGGCAGCGCAGGGGCGGTTGTCGCCTGACCGTCCAGCATGCCGCGATGCCAGACGGAGAATGAGAGCAACGCCCAGAGAATTCCTTCTCGATTATTGCGACGCGTTAAGTGTTCTTTCACCAGTTCGCCGACAGCATTCTCGTCGAACAGACCAAGTTCCTTGAGGCGCCCAGGCGAGAGCTCATCGGTCAGGACATCGCGCAGCTCATGACGCAGCCAACTGGCCGTCGGGCCAACAAATCCTCGCTTCGGCGCCGTCATGTGCTCTGGCGTTAACCGCGGCGCGACTGCCTTCCGCAGCGCGTACTTCATCGTACTGCCACGGATCTTCCATCGATCGGGGAGCGGGAAGAGGCGGTCTACCAGCACGTGGTCGACAAACGGGACCCGTACTTCCAATGAATGCGCCGACGCAATTCGGTCGCTCAAGGCCAGCACGTCATCCGGCAAATACAACCGATAGTCGGTGGCCAGCGCGGCCCGCAGCGAACTGTCCGCGTGCGCAGGTTGTGCGTCGCGCACGAGGCGTTTGTACATATCGGGGCGCGTGCCAGGGCCGCGGAGTTGCTCAAACTCGGCGTCGGTCAAGCGCGCCATATACTCGGCGTAGCGATCGGCCGGTGTATCGCCGCTCGAGCGCAGAAAGCGTTTCATGCGCGTCACCGTGAGCGAGCCACTCTCGGATTCGCGCAACAACCCGGCGGCGCCAGAGATACCTTTGCGCAAAGCGCTGGGCAGCTGCTGATAGCGATCGCCGAGCAACATCGCACGATGCCGGCGATATCCGCCGAACAGCTCGTCGCCACCGCTGCCAGCCATCGCAACCTTGTACTCCGCCGCGACCGCGCGTGAAATAAGCCAGGTGGGAATCGCCGATTCATCGGCCAGCGGCTCATCAAGGGCGTAGCAAATCGGTGCCAGGAGATCGCGCACGTCAGGTTCGATATCGACGACCGTTACACGAGCGCCGTATTTGGCCGCCAGGGCTTGCGCGAGATGCGCCTCGTCGGTGGCCTTGGCGCCGGAGCCGTGATACCGCGCGGTGAATGCGTGTACGCCGTACCCCTGCAGCGCCATACTACTCACCACGGCCGACGAATCAATGCCACCACTGAGAAACGCGGCGATGGGCACATCAGCTTCGAGATGTGATAAGACGGAATCGTCCAGCGCATCGCGCACTTGCTGCAGCACGTCACCATCGGCTTCAACCACCGTGGTTGGCAGCGTCCAGTACTGTCGCATCGTCGCGCCGTTTGCCGTCCAGAGCAGTGTGTGCGCCGGCGGAATTTTTCGCACATCAACAAACGGCGTGTATGGAGCGGGCATATAGCCCAATTGCAGATACGCGTCCACCGCATCGCGATCCAGCGCCTTTTCGGTTTCGTTGGCAGCAACGAGTGCCTTGAGCTCAGACGCAAACGCGATTCGCTCGCGGTTCTGCACCACGTACAACGGTTTTATGCCAAACCGGTCCCGTGCCAGCAATAGCTGTTGCCGATCACCATCCCAGATGGCCAAGGCAAACATGCCACGCAATCGCTCTACACAACGTTCGCCCAGTTCTTCGTACAGGTGGACGACAACTTCCGTATCGCTGTGCGTACGCAACGTGTGTCCGCGCGCGAGCAATTCACTGCGCAGCTCGCGATAGTTGTAGATCTCCCCATTCATCACGATGCCAATGCGTCCGGTCTCGTTAAAAATGGGCTGATGTCCGCCTGACAGATCGATGATCGACAGTCGACGCATGCCGATGGCCGCCGGTCCGTCATGCCAAACCCCGACGTCGTCCGGGCCACGATGCGCGATGGCAGTGCACATGGCGGACAACGCATTCGCGTCCGCCGCGCGCTGTCGCTCGCGATATATTTTCCCGGCTATGCCACACATCGCACACCCCTCCAGTGACTGACCGAAACCGACCAATTCTGCACAGTGTCGTTAGCGGCGGCATGTATGGTATTGAGCGGACGCTTGCCACGCTGCTGCCTGACCTGCGCGCTGGTGGGCGTCCGGCCGAACTCTTGTCGTTGATCGGACAAGCGGACGACAGTTCGGCCGTTGGCGATGTCTGCGCGGCGCTCGGCGTTCCCGTGCACTATGTACGCGTCACGCGTGGTGCGCATCCCGCAGATCTGCGCAACATCTGGCGTGCGCTCGGCCGGAGTCGTCCCGCCCTCGTACACGTACACGGCTACAAGGCCACGACGCTGGTTGGCAGTCTCGCGCATCTGCGCCGTATTCCGGTGGTCGCCACCGTGCACAGTGAAGTCGCATCTGCGCCCGAAGTTGCCAAGAACCTGCGCGTCGAATCGCATGTGCTGCGCCGATTGCCGCACATCGTCGCGGTGTCCAGTGGTGTGGCGACAGACGTAGTGCGCCGCGGCGTTCCGCACGAGCGCGTGCAAGTTATCCGTAACGGAATCGTCGACCCGGGACTCACGCCGTGGCGTGGCGACGCGCCGGTGTCCGCCGTCATCGTCGGACGTCTCGTGGAGCCGAAGAACACGCATATTGCCCTGCAGGCTGTTGCTCGTCTCGCGCAGCGCAACATCATCGTTCAGCTTGTCGTCGCGGGCGACGGACCGGAACGTGCAGCTCTCGATCGCCTGACGCAGGACTTGGGAATCGGCGGTCAGGTGCGATTCGTTGGCTTTGCGTCGAACGTTGCCGAGTTGTTGGAACCCAACGCCATTTTCCTCATGCCCTCGCGCAGCGAAGGCATTCCCATTGCGTTGCTGGAAGCCATGGCGCACGGGTTGCCCATCATCGCCAGCCGAGTGGGCGGCATCCCTGAAGTGGTGGACGATCAACGAGAGGCGTTGCTCATTCCCGCCGACGACGTCGATGCCCTGGTCAACGCTCTCGCGACGCTTGTCGACAGCACGGACCGCGCACGACAGCTTGGTGACGCGGCACGGGCACGCTACGAACGCGAGTTCCGCGCGAGCGCGATGTGCGCGCGCTACGAGCAGGTCTATACCACGGTGCTTGGCGCGCCCTGACGCTGCCGGCGATACCGTGTTGACCGCCGCGATACACGTCCGCGATTGCATCAGGCAGCGGTTGCGAACACGCGCGTTAACCACTGCTGCACTTGCTGCACATCGGTGTCCGTCATCAGCTGGTGCGTCGG
>JAYSVL010000183.1:0-6484 GCA_043718595.1 Gemmatimonadaceae bacterium | reverse complement strand
GTGCTGTACAGCGTCGCTGCGGTCGCGCCGCTGGCGTTGGTACCCAATGCGCTGGTGTACGCGGTTTGCGTCAGCACGTTCGATCGATCCTTGAGTCGCGCCGACACACCACCCCTGAGCGAACCAGTGACCGACCCAAACGACACAGGAAACGACGCGTTCAGTTTGCCACTGATGTCGTCGTCGCGTGTTGCACGCACCTCACGCGTCAGGCTGTTGAGTGGAAATCTTGCCGGATCGTCAAACGCGCCAACGACGACATTCGCTCGCGGACGATCGGCGTCGGCGAAATTGTAGGCCATCGTCATGCCCGTTTGCCGGAACGACAACGTGCGTACGTCAGGCCGATCTTCGGCAGCGCGCGATGTGCCAACCACCCAGTCAATGACCGTGCCACCATGAAAGTTGTGATCGCCACCCAGCTGCGCGGTGACAATCTCCTGCGTGACCTTGCGCAGCCGAACATCGCGCGTCATGCGGGCGCCCGTCACCACACCCGAGTCCGCACCCACAATCGTGCCGCGTGCTGCACTCGCCCCGAAAAAGTCAAATCGCGTGCGGAAGCGCACTTCGTCATCCGTGAACGCGTTGAACGTGCCGCGCAGATAGATCTTGCTATTGTTGCTGAGCAAGTAGTCCAGGGTCGCGTTGGCACCCTGACGCAAGCGATTCACCTGCGGGTAGTCACGCAGCTCCCACAAGCTCGGCACATCAATTGACGCTAGCGTCGCGCCCGCACCGCAGTTCTGCGATTGCGCACACCACGTGCCCTCAAAGTTTTGCGAAGCGCGCTCGTTCTTATAGTAGGTGGCACCAACCATCGCGCCAAACTTCTGCGCTGCGCCAAATCGTCGGCCGGCATTGAGCCCCAAATTCAGCAGCGCTCCGCCGCCCAGTTGGTTCTGGCCACCAGCCGTGGTGACGTTGAACAGCGGTCGGTTCGCGCGCGCCGTTCGTGTGACGAGATTCACATTGCCACCGATGGCGTCCGCGTCCATATCTGGGGTGAGCGTCTTCGACACCTGAATGGCCGACGCTTGATCGGATGGGATAACGTCCATTGGCAGCTGTCGACTGTTTTGTTCCGGCGTCGCCACACGCAGACCGTTGAGCGACATGGAATTCAGTGACGCGTCCGTGCCGCGAATCTGCACAAACCGGCCTTCACCTTGATCCCGCACCATCGCGACGCCCGGTACACGGGCGAGGGCTTCGGCCAGATTGGGATCGGGTAAACGGCCAACAAGTTCGTTGTCGATGACGCTCGACATGTTGCCGGCGGCGCGCTGCTGATTCAGCGCGGCAGCCTGGCCAGCGACCTGACCCGTCACGGTCACTGCGCTCAACTTGACGATCGCCGTTTCGAGATTGGCGTTCATCACCGTCGTGCCGCTGGCGGCGACGTTTACTGTCACGGTGCGCGGTAGATAGCCCAGATATCTGAAGGTGAGCGCGTGCGATCCGGGTGCCACCCGCACCAGCCGATAGCTGCCATCACGCTCGGTGGCGACGCCGCGGCGTGCACTGTCAAGCTGCACGAGCGCTCCGCCGAGTGGACGACCGTTGGGGTCGGACACGGTGCCGGTGACGACACCTTGCGCGGTGAGCATTGTCGGACGAAGCGTGATCGCGAGCGCGAGCACAAATACCGTACGCGAACATGCGGAAGCAACGAGTGTCATCGGGCGATGGGACAGGAGGGGTGGGACCACATCGTTTGTACAGCCAGCAGAAGGTCCGCGTTTGACGTCACCGTTCGTCCTGCAGCGTGTCACGACTCTGTCACAATGCCGTGAACACGTCCCGTTCTCGACCGCGGCCCCTGGGATGGGGACAGCGACGTCGCAGACGGAATGGCGGTGGCGCGGACCGGTCCTGTCCGTATTTTAGGCGCAACCTCAGCCGCCCTTTATGAACCTTGCTCCAATCGATCTCGGCATCATCGCGCTGTCGATCATCATTTCGTTCCTGCCCGCCCTCTTCTTCTACAAGCGCGCCGGATCGAACACGACCGAGTTCTTCACGTCGGGTCGCGCAGCGCCGTGGTGGCTGGTCGGTATCTCGATGGTGGCCACGACCTTCAGCACCGACACACCAAACTTTGTCACGAACATTGTGCGCGAGAAAGGTGTGTCGCAGAACTGGGTCTGGTGGTCGTTCCTGCTGACCGGCATGCTGACCGTGTTCTTTTACGCACGACTCTGGCGGCGCTCCGGTGTGGTCACCGACCTGGAATTTTACGAACGTCGCTATTCCGGCAAAGCCGCCACCTTTGTCCGTGGCTTCCGCGCGATTTATCTCGGACTGTTCTTCAATTGTGTCATCATGGCCACGGTCAATCTCGCAGCCGTGAAGATTGGCAACGTGGTGCTCGGCTGGCCTGAGTATCAAACGCTGCTCGTGTGCGCGACGATGACCATCTTTTTCGCGATGGTGTCCGGTCTCTGGGGCGTACTCGTCACGGATTCCCTGCAGTTCTCCATCACCATGACCGGCACCTTCGCGCTGGCCTACTACTCATTGCAACATCCCGCGGTGGGCGGGCTGGCTGGCATGCTGGAAAGGGTCGATCCGAAACTGCTCGGCGTTATGCCGGACTTCGGCGACTGGCCGACCGCCCTGGCGATTTTCATTATTCCGATCACGGTGCAATGGTGGTCGGTGTGGTATCCCGGTGCTGAGCCTGGCGGTGGGAGTTACATCGCCCAACGCATGCTCGCCTCCAAAACGGAAAACGATGCGCTCGGTGGCACACTGCTCTTCAACACGCTGCATTATGCACTGCGCCCGTGGCCGTGGATCATTGTCGCGCTGTGCTCAACACTCGTGTATCCCAACCTGGCCAGCATTCGCACGGCCTTTCCGTATGTGAATCCTGAGCTGATTGGCAACGACATGGCGTATCCCGCGATGCTCGTGTTTCTGCCGGCTGGGTTTCTTGGTTTTATGATCGCCGGCATGCTCGCCGCGTACCGCAGCACGATTGAGACGCATCTCAATTGGGGCACGTCGTATCTGGTGCACGATTTCTATCGACGCTTCATGAAGCCGGATGGCACCGAAAAACACTATGTGCTGGTTGGTCGGCTGACGACGGCGATGCTGATGGTTGTCGCGGCGTTACTCACGTTCACGCTGCAAACCGCGGCCGAAAGCTTCAATCTGATCTTGTCGATTGGCGCAGGGACGGGACTGATCTACCTGCTGCGCTGGTTTTGGTGGCGCATCAACGCGTGGAGTGAAGTGGCCGCGATGGGAAGTTCGTTTGTCATTTCGATTGGCTTCTTTGTCGCTGGCAAGATGGGACATCCCGTGCCAACGGAGTGGACGCTGATCTCCACGGTCGTCGCCTCAACGATCATCTGGGTGACCGTGACGTTCATGACCACACCGACGGACCGCGCCACGCTGATTTCGTTCTATAAACTCGTGCGTCCGGCAGGCCCAGGATGGGCGTCGGTTCGCGCCGAAGCAGGTGTCGGTCCATCACCGGATAGCCTGACCGTGTCACTGGCCGGCTGGGTGATTGGTTGCCTGTTCGTCTACTCGGCGCTCTTTGGCACCGGCAGTTTTCTGTACGGAAAGACGAACATCGGTTTTGCCTGGCTGGCCGTTTTCGTGGTCAGCGGCCTCGGACTGATCAAGGTGTTCAAGATGGGCAGTACTACGACCGCCGCATAACGGTTGCGTGACGCACAGGTCGTGGCGCGTGCTGCGCTACGACCTAATCAGTGCGGCGGCGCTTCCCTTGGTGAACAGCATCGTCTTCTTGGCGCCGCTGCTCTCCACCTGGACGATGTTTACCTGGTCGCTGTGGAGTTCGGTTAACATCTGATTGCGTATCGTCGCGCCGCGCCCGCCGCTCGGCAACGCGGCGCGAAAACACAACCAGTAGAGTTCCTTCTCGCGTCTGGTTCCGCATGACACGAGCGCAACTCGCGCGCCGGATTTGTCGAACACGCTGAAGTGCGCGCCGATGTACCGCTGCACATCGATTTCCACCGCGGACGAGTCGGACGGTGGTTGCTTCCCCGCAAACCGTGCGACGGTGGCCGAAAAGTCGTCAGCGAACGTGCGCACGCGAAACGTGACGCCGGTCGCATCCGCGGTTGCCACCGTCATGGTGGTGTGAATGGGATGCGCCAGCAATGCGGTGCCGCGCAGCGAGACCAAAACCAGTGCTAGCGCAATACGGCCGATTGGCGCGCCGAACACACGATGTGTCACGCCGGGTAGCGCTGCCACGCCCAACCGGTGGCCACGACGGCGATGATCGTCGACACGCCAACAAGTCGCAGCTGAAACGCATTCGGCCAACCCGCGCGCGACGGCACCGCGCGCAGCAACTTGTCGAGCGCTACGTAGCACACCGCCGCGGCGCTCAGGACGACGAGTTGACCAAGCTCGATCCCAACATTGAAACCGAAGAGCGGTACCGCGATGTCCGCAACGAACAGACTCTTCAGGTAGCCAGCGAAACCTGCGCCGTGGACGAGCCCAAACACGCCGGCAAAGATCGGGCGATGTCCCGCGTGCGCACCGCGAGCAGCGCGTTCGCGCAGGATGATGTTCTCGATCCCTGTCGCGACGATGGTGACGGGTATCAGAAACTCCACAAGAGCGATCGGCAACACCAGCCTGTTTGTCACAGCGAGTGCCAGCGTGATCGAGTGACCAATCGTGAAGGCGCTGATCACCCATAACGCGGCGCGCCAATCGCGACCGCGATAAATGGCGGCGAGTGCGAACAGGAACAGGATGTGGTCGGCCGCATCGAGGGCAACAATGTGGCGGAATCCCACCTGAAGAAACGCCCACCATTCCGACACGCGTCACTGCTCCGTTGAAGGCTCGGCGCCACCCACGGCAATCACCTCACCGGACGCCTTGGCGATCGCGGCGGCGTGCAGCGCGAGCAGAGGATCTGGTGTTCGCAGCTTGAGCGCCTGTCGCATCATGGTTGCCGCCTCCGCGTGGTGACCGCATTTGTGTAACGCCCATGCGACCAGATCGTAGCCGTAGACATCCTTTCGATAGACCAGTTCGTCTTGTGCTTTCTGCAGCACTTCATCGACGCGCAGGTTGTGGTCGAGCAGATAGAGACTCCAGGCGCGATGGAACGGACCCGGTTGTGTGGACACCGCCACTTCGAGCGTGTGAAAGTACTCGTTGCTCCTCGCGGTGTCACCAAGCGCTGCGTACGCGTCGCCAACGAGGCCAAGTGTCGCCGGGTCCAGTTGAATACCAATCGCACGCTCGCCCCACAGAATCACGTCGCGTGGTCGATCGGCGGCGGCAGCCCATCGCGCCATCGCGGCTTGCAGACGCGGGTCTCCGGGCTCAACAGCGAGTCCGGCACGATACGCGCGCTCGGCGGCTCGTGGATGTCCGGCGCGCAACTCCAGATCGCCGACGCGCATGTTGAACCACGCCTTCGATTCTGTGGCCACATCGCGCCGCGACATCGCGTCGGCGCGTGCGGCGACAAGCAGCCGCCGCGCTTCACGCACATGCCCGTTCAGTTCCAGCCAGCGCGACAGGCGTGGCGCGGTCGACAGTCCACCACGTTCGCTCCATGCGGAATCAAACATGGTTTGCGTCGTGACGTAGTCGCCCAGCTCCATCGCCACGTCGCCGAGCAGTGCGCGATACTGTGGAATGTCTGGATCGCGTTGTACCAAGGCCACTGCCTCGTCGCGTGCTTCGGTGAAGCGATGCTGCGCGAGCAACACTGATACGAGTGTCACCGCCGTCGCGCCATTGCGGTTGGTCCGCTTGCCGATCGAACGACGTGCGTACGCTTCGGCCTGCAGGTAGTCATTCCACGTACCGCCCTCGCGCGCGCGTTGGGCGTGCAGTGCCGCGAGCTGGCCGAGGACGATGGCGCTGGTTGGATCCGCATCAAGCGCTTGATGCCACACTTTGATCTGTACATCGCGCATCGCGAGATCGGTGAATCCCGCGGCACTCGCGACGCTCGCCGCGCGCGAGCCATCTGCTGACTGACGAGACCACCAGACAGCGCTGCCGGCGGTGATGACCGCAGCGACAGCGACTGCCGCGACCATCACCCGGCGTGTCACTAGCGGGCTGCCTCGAGATACGGGAACGTGGTGCCGTACGTGCGAACACTCGTGCTGACGTTATCCGACGTGAGACCAGCGAGCGCGCTGGCATTGGCATCGAGCAGCCGCCCGAAGATGGCCGTCAGGCCGGCATCAACCACATCGTCGGACAGATTACGACCACCGTAGCCGTTGGCGAGCGCCCAGCTCAGCCAGCCCGACGTATTGGCTGCGCGGTTTGGAAACACGAGCAACATGTCTGGCACGAGTACGGCGGCGAGCGTGTTGGCGATCGTCGCGCCGCGATTGAAGGCATTCGTGAAGGCTTTGATCTTGTCGCCAAACCCGTTTGCCACATCGGTGGCTGGCGCGGTTGAGTTGTGAAGTCCGTGGTCGCGCTTGGCGAAGAACACTTCGCT
>JAYSVL010000182.1:0-2249 GCA_043718595.1 Gemmatimonadaceae bacterium | reverse complement strand
TGCACGTTGTGACCTACTGACGCATCAACCGCGTTTGGCGAACAATTCGCTGAGTTCGATCACCAGCGGTTGCGCCGCGTTGCTTGGTGACCACATCAACCGTTCGCGCTCGACGTGCGGAAATTGCGCATCCGGCGTCCACACTTCGACTGCATGCTTTTTGCCGTCGACAATCCAGTAGGTGCCAACTCGCTGGTCGCGGTAGACCAGTCGCTTGCCAAAGCGGTCATGGCGGGCGGTCGATTTGCTGAGCACCTCAGCAATCAATGGGATGTGACGTACGTCCGCCCAACTTTCCACACCCCAGTGCTCCGGCGGCAGCACAAAGATGTCCGGATTGGTGAGCACATCGTTGCGCCCCCAGCTGAGGTCAGCGCCCACGTTAAACACCTCGCCGACCGGTTCGCGCTGGCAATACGCGTGTAGGATGTGCGTGAGGCGCATGACAATCACCTGATGCCAAAATAGCGGCGTCGGGCTCACGACCAGCTCGCCATAGATAAGCTCGTACTTGTTCCCGTCGTTTGGGAACGCGAGTACTTCATCCACGGTGTAGTACGTCTGTGCACGGGCGGGCATGCCCATAGTGTCGACTCGGCGGCGCGGGTTGCGCAAGGGGGGAGGTTGCTCGGGGACATGACGAACAGTGTCCCACTGAGCCGAGCGCACCATCACCGAATCATTGCCGGTGTGTGCATTCGAACGCACGCGGTCACTTAGACGGCAGACGCGAGCAGCGCCGCGAAGCGCGGCAAGTCCACGTTGCCACCGCTGACAATCACACCAACACGTGCGCCCTGTACCGCGCATCCACCGTGCAACACTCCACTGAGGCCAAGACAGCCCGTAGGCTCGACGATCATCTTCATACGTTCCGCGCAGAACCGCATCGCGTCCACCAGTTGCGCATCGGATACGGTGATCATGTCGTGCACGAGCTGCCGCATCACAGAAAATGTGAGCGCACTGACCGCTTGTGTCTGCGCACCGTCAGCGATCGTTTTTGGTGTGTCGATGCGTACAATGGCGCCGCTCCGGAACGACTGCTGCGCATCGTTCCCTGCCTCGGGTTCAACACCAATCACCTTGCACTGCGGTGACAGGGCGTGCGCCGCAAGTGCACTGCCACCGATCAACCCACCACCACCGACGCAGACGAACAAGTAGTCGAGCGCACCCACGTCGTCGAACAACTCTTTGGCCGCCGTACCCTGCCCCGCCATCACGTCTGGATGATCGAACGGCGGAATCACCGTGAGGTTTCGCTCAACGGCAATCTCGCGCGTGAGCGCTTCGCGATCCTGCGTGTAGCGATCAAACAAGATCACCTCGCCACCATACCCACGCGTCGCGTCAATCTTGGACTGCGGCGCGTCCACCGGCATGAGAATCACCGCGGGCATGCCAAGCAGTTGCGCCGACAGCGCGATGGCTTGCGCGTGATTGCCGGATGAGAACGCAATCACGCCGGCCGAACGTTGTGCGGCTGTGAATTGCGACAGCGCGTTGTAGGCGCCACGAAACTTGAACGCACCCATGCGCTGAAAATTCTCGCACTTGAGAAACACGTGTGCGCCGAGTCGTGCGTTGAGCGTGCGCGAGTGGAGCACGGGTGTGCGATGTGCATGACCGTCAAGACGCGTTGCTGCGGCGACAACGTCGGCGTATGTTGGATTCATGGCGTGCGAATGGAGTGACTGGGCCTACATCAACAAGGGAAAACAATCGTCAGGCCGTGATGATCGCAAGAATGCCCCAGGCGATGTGCCACGCTTCTAGATTTCGTGACATGGAACTCGGTATTTACTCGTTCGTCGAAACGAACCCGGACACCAGCGGCGACTACGCGACGCGATCCGCTACGCGCCTTGCACACCTGTTAGAAGAGATTGAACTCGCCGATCAGGTGGGTCTCGATATTTATGGGATTGGCGAACATCACCGTCCAGATTTTGTTGCGTCTGCACCCGCGGTGATTCTTGCTGCCGCTGCCGCGCGCACCAAGCGCATTCGTCTCACCAGTGCGGTGACCGTGCTCAGTTCAGATGATCCCGTGCGCGTCTTTCAGGAGTTTGCGACCGTCGATCTCATCTCCGGTGGACGAGCCGAAATTATCGCCGGACGCGGATCGTTCATAGAATCGTTTCCATTGTTTGGCTATGACCTCGACGACTACGACCGATTGTTCGCTGAGAAACTCGCGCTGTTCCTGAAACTGCGCACGGCCGAACGGATCACGTGATGCGAGT
>JAYSVL010000181.1:0-2251 GCA_043718595.1 Gemmatimonadaceae bacterium | reverse complement strand
CAATAGTTCGCGTCAGCAAACGGCACCACCACGTTGAGCGCATCGGCTGCACCGCGCTGGAACAACACAATCAGCGTCTTACCACGTGCGGCGCGCGGCATGTCCATCGCCAACGCGGTGCGTCGTAGAAAACTTGGGGTGAGTCCCAGCGTTACCAGAGACAACCCACCGGCCTTGAGAAATACTCGGCGATTCATCGTCGACTCCGTAGGAGGTCGGTCGCGACTAGCGACGCTGAAATTCGGGTGCGCCGAGCGCCAGCCCGACGATTTGTGCTAAGCCCTGCGCGGGTGGCAGCGTAGCGATGTCCTGCGTCAGCGTGGTGCCCTTGTCACGCGCTTCCAGAAATGGGTTGGTGCCGGTGAGCAGCACCTGTCGGGTGTCATTTGAAGCAGCGCCACCCAGCAGTTCCCGGATCACACCATCGACCTGCTGTTCACGGGAGAGCGTCGCGAGCGACTTTGCTGCGGGCCAATCGACCAGTCGCACACCCGGCACGCGTCCCGATGCGACAGCGAGGCCAAAGTTGATGCGGTTGAGAATCGAGCCGGTGTTCATCCACGCGTCACCGGTTTCCGGATACCCGTTCGGCGCCTGGTGGCCGAAAATCGGCTGACCCAATCGACTGACTAACTGCGTCGTGCGCGGTGTCGCATCGGCCGCGGCGTTCATAACGCGCAACGAGCTCACCACGAGTTCAAACGGAGACTTCACTTTCGACCGATACGTCTCGGTCGCAAAGAACTCCGCGCTGGTGATGATGGTGCGCACCACCTCGCGAATGTCGCCGTCGGTGTTGCGGAACGTCGCGGTGGCGCGCTCGACCAGTGCGGCAGGCGGCGTATCACTTACGAATCGCCGAGCCAACTTGGTCGCGATGAACTTTGCCGTGGACGGATGGCGCGCGAGAAGATCCAGCACCGCGTCACCTTCCTCTTCGCCGCGTCCGGCCGGGAATTTCTGACCGAGAATCACCTTCGCGCCGGCATCATGCGTTTCCGGGCGGAACAGAAAGCCGCCGCCATTGGCACCGCGCGACAATGTCCATCCCGTCAGGGCGCGCGCGACCTCGATGACATCCTGCTGGGTGTAGCCGCCATCGACACCCACCGTATGCAGTTCCATCAGCTCGCGGGCGTAATTCTCATTGAGCCCGCGCTTACGCTGCCTGAGTTGCGCAACTTGCGGACGCTGCTGCGCGACCGCGACCGCGACCGCGACCGCAACTGCGGCTGCGCGTCGAGCGGCAACGCGACGCTGCATGGGCGGAACTTGGCGAAGCGTCGGGCGTCCGCTGTCAGCAACACTCTGCCAATTGTCCAGGTAGTACAGCATTGCCGGACTCTTGGCGACCGCGCCCAAAAGGTCGCGAAACCTGCCAAGCGTATGAGGGCGAATCGTCTGCGCGTCGTACTCGGGGAGGAAGTACCGTGTGCGGTCCTTGCCTGCGAATACGTTGAAATGGTTCTCCCAGAAGTCCACCATCACTTCATTGAGCTGTCGCTCTGACGTCACAGCGCGTGCCACTCGGCTGCTGGCCACTTCACCCAGAAACGCGTACGACTGACGGCCCTGATCGCGCAATTTCATGGAATCGGCCGCCGAGATCTTGCCGCCATTCTGCCGCGCCATCTGCGTCCGTTGCGCACCTGGCGGCGGATACTCAGCCATCAGATCTTCGCCAGATTTTCCGAGTGTGGCGAACTGCGCTACGAATTGCTCAGTCTTCTCGTCGCTGATTCGCTGAGGCTCGAGCTGCCGGGCGATCCACGCATCGACACCCATCGCCCGCACCGCCGCCACATCACCTGGACGCGGTCCGAACGCGAGTCGACTCAGGACGTGTTGCACTTGCTGGTCGGCCGTCTGCTCGCGGGCCGCGATCTCCTGCGCCGACGGCTGACGCACCGTCGGGCTGACGGTCCCGCCCGATGTCGCATTGGAAGCACAACCGACGACGAGGGAAGCCGTGGCGACGGCAAGCACAGTGAAATGACGGAGTCGGACCGACTTGGGGCTAGTTGTTCGCATACGGAGCCTCGGCTGGTAGCGATACTCGCAAGGATACGGAAAATTGGACGCCCTTTCCCCTCAATCGTTAACGCTGCCTCGGACTTGCAACCGTGGGGCCTTGAGCGGCACCGTCCGCCTTGGTTGCTTTCGCGGATGACGGAGACGGAGACGCACACGGAGACAATCAAGGCGCCGGAGCACATACCTGATCGCCATTCGGGTCGCTCACGCGCACGCT
>JAYSVL010000019.1:0-8574 GCA_043718595.1 Gemmatimonadaceae bacterium | reverse complement strand
TATCCTGGCGTGGACGACAACATCGTCGATCAGATCCCCGCACTGGCGACCGTGCATGCCGACATGGAACTGGTGTTGCCAGCGGACTTTGTGGGCATGCCCGATCTCGCCGAGATGTTTTATGCGGCGACGCCGGGGATGGAGATTCGACTGCTGAGCGCTGTTGTTACTGCGGAAGGGCCGCTGCAATCGTCGTTTGGCGGTATGAGTCCCGGTACGAACGTCCAGCTTATCGTGCGCGACTCATTCGCGGACTACGTGGTGCCAACCACAGCGTTCATGCCGCCGCACGTGACCCTGACGCGACTGGGCGAAATGAGACGCAACTGATCGGGAGCCGTTGTGGGTGCGCTGTCGCTTTGGCGTCGCACCCACAACAGAACTCCTGAGACATTTGCGCCTTTCAGTGTAAGCTGCCGTGTTGAAACGGCAGGCGTATCCTTGGGGCGCGGATACCGAGCAACGCTTTCGATCTGCGGCTGATTCGGTGCGTACTGCCATGCGCGTGTTGTCGGTTCGATCGACGCCATAGCGATATTTTTGCACTGCCGCGAGCTGTAACGCGGTGGCCTGGCGACTGAACGCGCGAGCAGGAGTGGATGCCAAGCCGCTGGGGCGATGCGGAGGGGTAGCAATGGCAAATTTCGCGCCGCCGGCTCATTGTTGTGCCAATATGACCGCCGATTTTCTGGTCCGGACTGCCGAGGTGTTGGGCGACGGCTACATCGTCGAGCGCGACCTTGGCGGCGGCATGAGCCGTGTGGTCGTCGCCCGCGATGTCGCGCTCGGTCGTCGCGTGGTGGTCAAGATGCTGCCCGTGGACCGGGCCGCGGGGATCAGCGCCGACCGTTTCCGGCGAGAGGTGGTCCTGGCGGCCGGTCTCCAGCATCCGCACATCGTGCCACTGCTGACGGCCTCCACCACCTCAGACGGCACGCTGTTCTACACCATGCCGTACGTCGAAGGGCAATCGTTGCGCAGCCGGCTTGGGCTCGGTGTTCCGCCGCTGCGCGACACCCTCCGCTGGCTGCGCGATGTGGCGTCGGCGCTGTCGTACGCGCATGCGCGCGGCGTTGTGCATCGCGACATGAAGCCCGACAACATTCTGCTCTCCGACGACTACGCGGTGGTCGCGGACTTTGGTATTGCGAAGGCGCTGATGAACGCCAGCGCAACGTTGGCGAGGCAACCAGCGGCCGTCGATGCGCTAACCTCAGTGGGGATGGCACTCGGCACGCCCGCGTACATGGCGCCAGAGCAGATAGCTGCGGATGCTGACGCCGATCACCGCACGGATCTTTACGCGCTCGGCGTTATTGCCTACGAACTGCTCACGGGTGCCACGCCGTTTGTTGGATCGCCGCAGGCCATTCTTGCCGCACATCTCACGCGAGCGCCGGAGCCGATCCAGAATCGACGCGAAGGGCTACCCGACGCGTTGTGCGTGCTGATCATGCAGTGCCTCGCGAAGGAGGCCGTTGACCGCCCGTCATCTGCAGACGAGGTGATCGCCACCCTGCAGAGCATTTTGTCTACCATCACAGCTGATGGGACGCAACCGACACCACAGCGTGCCACGCGCACGAGCGAGCAGGCTCTTGCGGGTTCGCGCAAGGTCGCTTTCACACGGAAGCGCATCGTCACCGCTGCAGTGGTTGCAGTCGCAATCGCAGTCGGTGCGTATACGGTGGTGACAAGTCGTGACCGGGAACCCCAGCTCATGCCGAGGCGCGTGGCCGTGGCGACGTTTCGTGATGCGACGCCCGACTCGTCACTGCGCGAACTTGCACGAACCATCTCCGGTGGCATTGCCGATGCGTTGAGTGCGGTGGACGGCAGCGACGTTGTCGCTCGAGATGTCGTGGAACGAATCGAATCGGCGATCGCACACGGCGCCTTCACACCACAGTTGCTCGCAACGCGTTTGCGCGCTGGACTCGTGGTGAGTGGCATCGTATCGGCCGCTGGGCGCGATAGTGTGCGCATTAGTGTGTCGCTTGCTGCCGGGGACAATGGCCAAGTTATTCGGAAACTCGGCGATGTGGTCGCGCCTCGATCTGACGTGCGGGGCGCCATGGACGACGTGCATCAGCGACTCAGCGGCGCGATCATCATGGTGTCTGGAGGAGATTTCACGCGCAGCATGCTGCCGCGTGCCGACCCTCCACGCTTCGCCGCACTCGTTGCCCTGCGCGATGGCTTGCAGCTTGAAGCAGGGCTTCGCCAGCCAGATGCCAAGGAAGACGAGAACGAGGCCGAGATGACGCGATTTGATCGAGCATTCGCGCTCGATACCGGCTTTTCGCAAGCGCGCCTATGGTTCGCGAGTGCCGCGCTCAGGCGTCCGGGTGGTGAGGCCTATGCCGATTCTGCGTTGTCCCTGGTCGCGTCACTGCAGGATGGTCTCACCGAATATGAACGCGCGTTGCTCGATGCGTTGCGCGCGGATGAGAAAGGCAATCACGAGTTGTCCGTGCGAGCGTGGCGCAGAGCCAGCGTGCTTGCACCAGCGTGGCCGAACCGCTGGTGGCTGGCGATGAAACTGCGTGATGCAAATCGGCCACGCGAAGCGCTCGCCATTGTCGATTCGCTTGGCCGGGTGAACGCGAACTTTCTGCGGAGTGTTCCGGGACTCCGGCACTATCTGACCAACTACGCGGACGAATATCGCGCGTTGCAGAGTGAGCGGCTGCGTGCGCCTTCCACGGCGCAGAGTCTAGGGTTTCAGCAGGCGCTCCTGCAGTCGTTGGCCGCGCTCGACAGTTTGCCGCTGGTTGCGAAGCTCCTGGACAACGCCGCGCAATTGCCCGCGGAGCCTGGTTCGTCACTCGCATTTCTGCTGGTTCGTACGTCGTGGGAACTAGCGGCGCACGGTCACGCCAGCGAGGCAGAGTCTGCGCTCAAGCGCGCTGCATCGTGGTGTGGCCGGCGTACCGCAAAGGACCTGTCGAACGGAAACGTGGCGTTCGACTGCATGGAGGCGTATGCGTACGCTGGTAACCTGTCGGCACTGGCGGCGCTCGCCGAACCGGCCCTGAGGAATCGACCGGACGATGTCGATCTCGCGATTCTGGGAGTGCTTGGCCTAGCCGCGGCACTGCACGGTGAGCGCGAGCTGGCCACGAAATACGCGGCACGCATTGAGCTTGTTACTCGCGTGGATGGCAGCCATGGTTTGGGCTCCTGGCTGCGCGCGCGGGTATCGGGTGCGCTCGGCGATCAACCGCGAGCGGTGGAGCTGTTAGAAGATGCATTCGCTCGCGGGGCTGGCTGGTCGCAACGACTGGATTTACATCGCGACCCAGCGTTCGCCAAACTGCGCGGCGACTCGGGCTTTGAACGGCTGCGACAGCCGCAGGGGTAGTCCTTGGCGATCCTCAAGCACCCTGTGCGGTTCGCGCAGCTCTGTCATGGCGGCGATGTGTATGTTTTGAGTCGACGGCTCACTCGGACCGCCGACGCTCAAGGCCCTCCAGCCTGTCCGCATCCACCAGGTCCTGGCCCCGCCCCGCAGCCCGTTTGCTGAGAATCAGATGTTCCCGGTCAATCACCGCCACTTGCAGGCCGTCCATCGTCACCGTCACGCGACGTGCGTACGCGTCGTCAAATGTCACACCGTCAACCGTCGTGAGCACGTCGATGCGTTGTGGCTCAACTCCGAATTGGACAATCATTTCCGGAGTCGCCAAGTCGTCGCGCGTGACCCGTTCCATCGGTGCGCCAAAGCGCGCGAGCGCGCGCCACGTTCGATCAGCGTTCTCGCGCGTTGGACGCACCCAGAAATCGATATCGCTTGTTGCCCGGGGCACGCCGTGCGCGGCGAGTGCATACGCCCCCACCAGCAGATACTCAACGCGTTCGGCGTTGAACGCGGCAATGATCTCTTTGAAATGGCGATTCAGCATCGAAGTGCTCGCCCCTCGCGGCAGACATCAGGCTCCAACAATCGACGGTGATGGGCCAGACAAGGCTGAGCCGCTCCGCCGGGGTCAGGCGTAAGTACACGTCATCATCACTCGGCCCGTTGGTGTCGCGCAGGCGCCGAGTGCCAACCCATTCCACGTGTCGTGCCATCAGTGGAAGTTAGTCGGTTTGTGCTCCGCCGTCGAGGGCACCATGCCCAAGTTCACATCGAAGGCCGCGGCATTCGATGATCATTCCGCCCCCACCAGTTGAAACGCTGCCCAATACTTCGGGTTCGCGTAGCCGGTCGTACGCCGCACCGCGTCCTGCGCCATCTGCAACGCCGTCGCCTTGCTGCGCACCGTGGTCGGATCGAGCCAGTACGTGTAGAACTTCTCCATCAACAGTCGTGTGGCTTTGTCGTCCACATTCCACAAACTCACCAGCACACTGCGCGCGCCCTTGGCAAGTAACGCGCGCTGCAAGCCCACGCTGCCTTCGGCTTTCTTCATGTCGCCCAGGCCGGTCTGACATGCACTGAGGACGACCAATTCTGCGTGCAGCGTGAGCAACGGATCGTCCATCAATTCGCCCATTGTCAGCAAGCCGTCCTGCGCCGAGTCTGGTGCGAACGCCACAAACGATCGACGCGCAGCGGAGGCGGTGCCATACGCGAGTCCGTGCGTGGCGAAGTGAATGAGCGGTGCGCTGCTCATGCGTGCGCGAACGGCGGTTTCCGTCGCCGCCTTGCCGGTGAGTACCTGCGCACCCAGCTGCGTCGCGATGGTGCGGGCTTCGGCCTCGGCGCCGGGAAGCGGTTGCAACTTGGCGCGGTTGGTCCAGCGGCCGCTGTATACATACGGCATGCTGGGATTGCCGACAACCAGTGCCGCCGTCGCTACAGTTGTCGCAGGAGTTGCAGCAGCGGTCGAGGTTGCGGCGGTAGCACGCGTTGCGCGCCATGCATTGCGTGAAGCTGTGGTACGGAGCGCAGGCGTCACGGCAACAACCGATCGAGACTCACTCGCTTTAAGCGCAGCGAATGACGGTGCAAAGCGCAGCGGATTCCGGCTGCCGAGCGTCACCACGGTGTCGTTCGCGGCACGTCGCGACGACGATTTGCTTTTCGCTCGCGCCGACGTGTCGCCTTTGATAGTGAGTGCGGCAAACGGCACCAACCCGATCGATCCGTGTGGAACAATGACGATGGGCGTGCCCGCAGGCACCTTCGTCGACAAGTCTGCGGGAAGCAGGAGAGCGGCCAGTCGTTTCCAATCGTCGTCGGCATTGCCGCGAACGGTCGCGGAGTCGGAGGCACTCAGTTCATCGGGATCGAGTTGTGCGCTGCGGGTTTCATCGCCGGCGAATGCGCGGCGTGACGAGCGCACAAGTCGATTGAATTCACTCTCGGTAATGGCGACTGGTGTTTGCAGCTCTAGCGCTCCCGTTGACGACAGCAACCACGTAAACAGCGTATCGCCGGCCAGTAAGTACGTGAGAGCCGCCGAACGACTTGCGCGCAACGGCGCCAAGAGGGAATCGACCTCCGTGGAGAGATCACTGCCAACACTGGGTCGATATTGTGCCAACGCCTTCGCGCGGTTCGCCGACTGCAGCCGCGTCACCATATCCACCAGCGACTGTGCGCGGCCACGTTCTACCGCGCCAAGCGCGAAGGCCGCGCTACGCGATGCTCCAACATCGGAGCCACGCCCTACCCATGCTCGCGCCCACCCGCCGAACACATCGACCTGCGTTTCGGAAATAGCGACCTCGTTCTCCTCGCCACCGGCACCACGGCGGGCGTCATCAACCACGGCCGCTGCGGAGTCGTAGTACGCCGTCGCCGTTTCCAGACTCTGGCGCGTCGAGCCAGAGCGGAATAGGTCAGCCATCTCCGCGAGCGTTGTGCGTACCTCTCGCGTCATCCCCATCCGGCGCAGCATCGCGATCGCCTGGGTGAAGTACACTTGCGCTGAGTCTCGCTGGCCGAGTGCAGCATACGTGCGTCCAAGTTGCGCGAGCGCTCGTCCCTCAACGGCGCGCGAGCTGGCGCGGCTGGACAGCGCGAGTGCGGCGCGCGCGTGCACAAGCGACGAATCATGGAGCCCCGCCACACTGAACGCGCGCGCCAGATACATGCGCGGGACGATGTCAACCGAACGGTCCGGCAGTTCGCTCTGCTCGGCCATCGCCCGCCGGAGTTGCACGAACGCCGAATCATCGACACCAACGTGGATGCGAAGCAGGCCGAGGTTAGTCAAGTTTACGGCTTCGCCTGCAACGTTACTGCCGTCATGGTTGATGCGAAGTGCGCGATCAAGGTAGACGCGTGCCGAGTCGTGTTGTCCAAGGTTGAGATAGACAAGGCCGATGTTGTTGAACAGGTTCGCTTTCGGTATCGGCGAGTCGAACCGATTGGCCAGCGCCAGCGACCGGCGGTTGAACGCGAGAGCCGAGTCTGCGTGATCAGCCGCCAGAAAGACCGTGGCCATCATTTGCAGCTGTAGTCGCTCACGATCGCGCGATTTCGACTGCGCATCGAAGGTCAGCGCTCGACGGTAGTAGACGAGCGCCGAATCGGGCATACCACGCGTCAGAAACAGCGAACCGATGGAGCTCATTTGCGTTGACTGTCCTTCTACGTCTGAGAACCTCGCGTAGGCTGCGAAGGATCGGCGACGCAGCACCATCGACGAATCCAGGTCTCCGCGTTGCGTGGCAGTGAGGGCCATCCACCCCAGTGCATCGCCGCGTTGTTGTGGCGTGGCAAGCGGCAGGCCCTGCTCAAAGAAAATCGTCGCCGAGTCGACTTGACCGCGCGCGAGCGCGATGCGGCCGAGGCCGATCCGCGCGCGTTCTCGATAGAGCGTATCCATCTTCTCGACCGAGCGGAAGTAATGTGCGCTGCTATCGAGCGCCGACGAACGGAGGAACTGTTCCGCAACGCCAAACATCGCACTCGCTCGTTGGAATGACGAACTGGCCGATTGTGCTGTGTCGAGCGCTCTCCGGTAGTAAGCGATGGAGGAATCGATGTTGCCGCGCGCGGCGTGCGCGTCCCCGAGATCTAACCGCGCGAGCGCCAACGTGGACCGCAGTCCGCTCGCGCGTGCGAGCTGCTCAATTTCGCGATAGTGTGCCAATGCGGAGTCGGCAAAGCCCATGTTTGTCTCAATCGCAACGACCGATCGCAGCACCCCGATGATCGATGACGTATCACGTCGCACCTTCGCAATGTCCAGCGCGCGAGTAGCGTAGTAGCGTGCCGAATCCGCGCTGCCGCCGAAGGAGTTAAACACCCGTGACAGCGAAGAGTAGGCGAACAATTCGCGCCGCCTGTCGCTAATGCGCTGTGCGAATCGGACTTTCTCGCTCGCGTAGTGAATTGCCGTGTCGAGATTCCTGGAGGTATACATCGTGATGATGTTGGTGAGATCAGCATCTTCTTCGCGGTAGTACAACTCGCGCTGCGCCGAGTCGCTGGTTTGACTGGAAATGCGTCGCGCGAGTCGTACCCCTTCAAGAAATGCGGATTTGGACGAATCGACTCGGGTTTGGCGGACGGCCGCGGATGCGGACGTGTCTCCAGCGCTACTACCGAATAGGTACGCTCCACCCAAGCTATTGAGGGCCAGCAGTTCGGCCAAGGTATCGCCGAGAGAGCGCGCAAACGCCAAGCCACGTCGCGCGGCGTCACGCTTCTCGGTGAAACCAGTGACATACGACCCCTCTTGTGCTAAGAGTCGCGCCTCCGCGCGCCGATCGCCGAGGTCGCGGTACAGCTGCAGCGCACGGGTTCGGGACGCTATCGCCGAATCCAATGGCCAATCGCGATTGATGAGAAAGCCCGGCCCGAGGGCCACAAGTAGGTCTGCCGCGTCGGACCTGGCTCCGACCGCGAGGTAGAGTGCGACAGCCTGTCGTGTGAATGGGAGCGATTTCGACAAACTCGCGACCACATAGTTCTGGTCGCCCCCGACAGCAAACGACGCCCCAGCAAGCGCTTTAGCCTCGTTCAAACTGTCGCGCTTCTCGTGAAACAGCGCTGCGGCGCGTGTCCAGAGTGGAAGCGCCCGCAGGCGTTCGGTTGCCAGTGCGCTCTCCGCGAGGGAACGTGCCTGACGCGCGTATGTCGCTGCGCTGTCTTGTGTCCCGCTTTGGGCTCGTGCATGCGTCGTTGCCAATGCGCAAGCGGAGGCAAGCAGAAAGCAGGCGACGGTGTTTGCTCGCGAACTCCAGAAAACGGCGCGTCGCCTTCTGGCAACGGAATTGACCATGCGCGTTTCTCTGATCATTCCGCCCCCACCAGTTGAAACGCCGCCCAGTATTTGGGGTTCGCATAGCCGGGTGTGCGCCGCACCGCATCCTGCGCCATCTGCAACGCCGTGGCCTTGCTGCGCACCGTGGCCGGATCGAGCCAGTACGCGTAAAACTTCTCCATCAACAGGCGCGTGGCTTTGTCATCCACGTTCCACAAACTCACCAGCACACTGCGCGCGCCTTTCGCCAGCAACGCGCGTTGCAAGCCCACGCTGCCTTCGGCTTTTTTCATGTTACCCAGACCGGTTTGACACGCACTGAGGACGACCAATTCTGCGTGCAGCGTGAGCGAGGGATCGTCCATCAATTCGCCCATCGTCAACAATCCATCCTGCGCCGAGTCGGGTG
>JAYSVL010000180.1:0-2257 GCA_043718595.1 Gemmatimonadaceae bacterium | reverse complement strand
CCGACCGGTTAAGCGACAGCACGTACTGGCGCATGATCAGCGACTTCTCCGAGCCCGGCGGCTATTTCCGCTCAGAAAACTTTGTCTCCAATGAGATGGGCTTGCAGTATGTCATCGCGCGCCTCGAAGCAGCGGTGCCACGCGGTGGCGTGTATTTGGGTGTGGGGCCGGAGCAGAATTTTACGTACCTCGCCAATCTCAAACCACGCATCGCATTCATTGTCGATATCCGCCGACAGAATTTGTTGCAGCACCTGTGGTACAAAGCCGTGTTTGAATTGTCGCCGACGCGCAGCACGTTTCTCAGTCGACTCTTTGCACGCGCACTGCCCGCCGGCACGCATGTAAACGTGTCGGCAGACTCGCTCATCGTCGCGCTTGATGCCGTACCTGCCGACCCCGTTCTATTCCGCAGTACGTTTGCTGAAGTACAACGGCAGCTCGTTGTCGTCCATGGTTTCACGCTCGACTCGGTCGACCTCAACACGCTGCGTTACGTTGACAGCGTGTTCTTCGCCTCGGGCCCAACGCTCAACTACTCGTCGGGGAGCAGCGGCTTTGGCGGTGGTGGGCGCGGTTTCGGACGCATGCCAACGTTCGCACAAATCGCCGGCGCCACCGACGAAGCGGGCGTCAATCGCGGCTTCCTCGGCAGTGAATCGTTGTATGCGGCCGTGCGCGACATGCAACGTCGCAATCTCGTGGTGCCTCTTGTCGGCAACTTCTCCGGCCCCAAGGCGCTCCGAGCGGTTGGTGCATGGCTTCGCGAACGCGACGCGATCGTCAACGTGATGTACACGAGTAACGTCGAGCAATATCTCTTTGGTCAGGGCGACGATTGGAGCCGGTTTTACGCCAACGTCGAAACAATGCCACTCGACTCGACGAGCACGTTTATTCGCTCTGTCACCAATCGCGGATTCGGCGGTGGTTTTGGCGGTGGCAGTGCGCAGGGCAACAACCTGATGGCGCAGCTCACATCGCCGATGCTGTCGCTCGTGTTGGATGCCAAGGGCGGTTTGGTCCGCTCGTACTTTGATGTGATTGGTCGATCGCGGTAGCCGTACGCCCAGACGGACGGGCTTGTTGGGTGCGTTAGCTTAGGCGCACACTCGTCATGCAACTCCCTCTTGGTGCCTGGTCCGGCAGCCTTACCTCGGTTGCCGTCGTCTCCGGCGTCCCGTTACTCGTTACGCTCGTGATGGCGCAACGGGAGGCGTGGATTCGTCGGGTCTTGCCGCAACTCACCGGCTTTGGCGCCGGTGCGGTGTTTGGCGCGGCCGTTACCCATCTGCTCCCCGAAGCGCTGCTCCGCGGTCAGTCACAGGTGACCGTGGCGCTCGGCACCGTGGGCGGCTTTCTGCTCTTCTGGCTGATCGAACGCATCCTCGCCGGGCATGATCACGCGCACGCACACGGGGTCGCGCTCGGCGCACCGTCGGCGCACGGAACCGATCGCAGCGAGGCCGACTGCGTCCATCTTCATCCCACCCCTACCGATTCGCACGGGTCGGTTGGGCGTGCGCGCGCGCTGGCGCCGATGACGTTTATTGGCGACGCAGTACACAACCTCGTGGACGGGATGCTCATCGCCGCCGGCTTTCTCACCGAGCCGCGGGTGGGGTTCCTCACCATGCTTGCGGTGGGGCTGCATGAGCTGCCGCGCGAGATCGGTACGTTCAGCTTATTTGTACACGGCGGCATACGTCCAATGCGCGCGGTGGCGTACAATCTGGTGACTGCGGTCCTCGCCATGGTTGGAGCGTCAGTCACGTTGTTGGTCGGCGCGCGGGTCGCGTCGGTCGCCGCGTATCTGTTGCCTGTCGCGGCGGGCACCTACCTGTATATCGCGCAAGTGGTGGGGCGAGCGTCACTGCGCGACCGGCACGCAGATCCAGTGCGCTGGGGTCGATTGCCGTGGATTGCGGCCGGCACCGTGTCCATGGTAGCGGTGAGCTTTTTTGGGTAAGACCACGCGCAACGACCACTGACAAGGGCAACCCGGAAGGACAACTGAGAGCGGCAACTAGGAACCTGGAACAGCCACTCCTAAGAAACAGCGGAAAACTGTCCTATCAGGATGACCGATTCGCCTGTTTTCTCGGGCGATGTCTCGCGACTACAACGCGTACATTCGCTCCTAAGAAACAGCGGAAAACTGTCCTATCATGATGACAGATTCGCCTGTTTTCTCGGGCGATGTCTCGCGATCACGGCGCGTACATTCGCTGAGCCATCTGAGGAGGTCTGTCAAGCG
>JAYSVL010000179.1:0-6540 GCA_043718595.1 Gemmatimonadaceae bacterium | reverse complement strand
TTTGTAGTTTGTTGGTTCAGATTCGCGGAGTTTTCGCGTAATTCGCGGCCTGTTGTTTGTCGGTCTTACACCGTAGCCCGGAACCGTCACACCACGGGCATAATACGAATCGTTGGTGCGGCCCGGTCGTCCGCAGTGAGATGCCCTGTCTTCCGCTCTCACGCGACCGCACCGTCATGCCACCACCGTTCCGCTCCTTTCGCGTCTCCTGGCCTGCCCTTGCCTTAAGCGCGGCGCTCCTGACGGCGTGCGGTGGCACCGACGCACCAACAACGCCGAAGGTGCCTAATCCTCCGGCTGGCGATCCCACACCGCCACCACCACCGCAGGTCGGTGCGCTGATTGTCACCATCACGGGGTTGGCGGGTGGCACGTCGGCTGATGTGGTCGTCACCGGTCCCGGCGGCTTTTCGCGAACGCTCGCCGTCACTGGCGCGATCGTCTCACTCGTGCCCGGTCGATACACTGTGCTGGCGAAGAGCGTGCGCGCCAGCGATGGCCGGTTCGCGCCAGGCAGCGCGGAACAGTCGGTGGACGTCGCCTCGGGGAGCACAGCCGCCGCCGTCACGGTTGCCTACGCGGCATTGCCCACAGTCGTCGACTTCGACGTCTCTGGCCTACCACAAGGGATCGATGCCGCCATCAGCGCAACGTCACCAAGCGGCGACGTTTTGGCCATCACGGGCACACAGCGCATCGCCGCAGCACCTGCCGGGCGCTGGCGGCTGGCGGCGAGCGTTGTTCGGAACGCTGGCTACAGCTACACGCCCACTCCAACATTTCGCGACACCACCGTACTGAGCGGCGATACGCTGCGACTCGCTGTGCAGTACAGCATTTCCTCCGGTGCGATGGCGATCGCTGTCGTGGGGCTGCCGGCCGCGGCTGAGCCAACGGTTTCGGTGACTGGCCCAAGTGCCTTCGCACGGACAGTCCGTGGCACCACCACCCTGACAGACTTGGCACCGGGCGCCTATGTGGTGACCACAAGTGCCGTCGTCGCATTACCGTACGCGTACGCGCCTTCCGTCACGACGCAGTCGGTTAACGTCGCGGCATCACTGGTCGCGGCACCGGTCACGCTGACGTTCGCGGCACAAATCGGTCGCGCGGCGATCACCGCTGCCGGACTGCCAAACGCTGTTGTGCCGTCGTTCACTATCAGCGGACCCAATTTCACCCGCACCGTGAACGGCGCAGCCACCGTCGACTCCATTCCGGTTGGACGATACGTCGTCACGCATGCGCCAGTTGTGGCGGGCGGTGTCAGTTATGCGGCAACACCGTCTCGTCGTGATATCGACATTGTACATAGCAGCACACCAGTTGTCGTTGCCTTCACCTATGCACCAGTTCCCGTTGTCGTGGATGTGACGATCGGTGGCCTGCCGCCAGGTGCAGCGGCAGCCGTTACGCTCACGTCGCCAACCGGAACGGACACGGCGCTCGCCGTGTCGACACGCATCGCCGGCACGGCGGGGCTCTGGCGTCTCGCGGCAATGTCGGCGTCCGTTGGCGGCTTCGTCTACACACCAACACCAACGTCGCGCGACACAACACTCGTCTCAGGGGATACAGCACGCTTGTCGGTGCAGTACGCGCTGACCACCGGCGCAATCGCGATTGCCGTGACTGGACTCGCCGAGGGCGCACTCGGCGCGGTGCAAGTCACCGGCCCTGGTTTCTTTTCGCGCGCCGTGACGACGACCACGACACTCACCGGCTTGTTGCCCGGCCTCTACACGATCACCAGCAGTAACGTGACCGTGTTTGGCTTGCCGTATGTGCCCGCGAGCACGTCGCAAACCGTTGCTGTTTCTGCGTCGCTCGTCGCGTCACCGGTGACCGTTGCCTATGCGCTCGCGGGCGGACGCTTGTCACTGCATGCAACGGGGCTTCCAACAGGAACCGTGCCGACGTTCACACTGTCGGGCGTTGGCACGCCAAAAACAATCACCGGAACCGCGACGGTGACGGGACTCACTCCCGGTAACTACACCCTCACCGCGAACAACGTCGTTGTGGGCAGTGTGACCTACGTCGCCACGCCGCCAAGCACGCCGGTCACGATCACACTGGCCTTGGTGTCCGGCGCAACGTTCGTTTATGCCGCAGCACCAGATGGTGGTGGCGGCGGTGGCGGCGGTGGTGGTGGCGGATCCGGTGGGTTCAATCTCGTTGTCGATAACGTCTATCTCACCCAGGCCACGCAACGTTACGATGGCAGCGTGTCGCTGGTTGCCGCCCGCGACGCATTGCTTCGTGTATTTGTCACCGCAAGCGCCGCGAACACTCAACGCCCCGATGTGCGAGTGCGCATCTACGACGGCACCACGCTGTTGCAGACGGTCACCATTCCTGCACCGGAAGCGAGTGTGCGTACGATAACGGCGGAAGGCACGCTCACGTCAACTTGGAACACACTCGTACCAGCAGCGAATGTACGCACGTCGTTGCGTATTCTGGCCGACGTCGATCCCACCGCGGCCATCACTGAGGGCGATCGCACCGACAACGTGTGGCCACGCAGTGGCACGGCACAGGCAATTCCCGTGGCGTCCGCACCAGCGTTCACCGTACGCTTCGTGCCGGTGCTCAATGGCGGGCTGCTTGGTGACGTGACGGAAGTGAATAAGGCCGCATTCCTCGCGACCGCCAAACGCGTCTATCCGCTGCAAAACGTCGTCGCCGATGTGCGGCTGCCATTCACAACGAGCGCGCCACCGCTGCAATCCAACGACGCGAATTCGGGCTGGCTCACCACGCTCAGTGAACTCAATGCGTTGCGTACGGCCGACGGAGCACCAGCAACGATGCACTACTACGGCGTCGTGAAAGTGCCGTATACCAGTGGGATCGCCGGACTTGGCTACGTGCCAGGTCGCACGGCAATGGGTTGGGACTACATGCCGAGTGGCGACGGTGTTGCTGCGCATGAATGGGGACACAACTTTTCGCGCGATCACTCGCCATGTGGTGTCACCGGCGATCCGCAATATCCGTATCCAGGTGGCGTCACGGGCGTGTGGGGATGGAACTCAAGCACTAACGCGCTTGTCTCGCCGAGTACTCCGGACATCATGGGTTATTGCAACAGCCCGTGGATCAGCGATTGGACGTGGTCGCAAGTGCTGCAGTATCGTCAGGGGTCGGGCATGGTCGCGCAAGCGGATGTGCGTGGCGAAGGGCTGCTGGTGTGGGGACGTGTGGTTGACGGTCAGGTGCTGCTCGAACCCGCATTCCGTGTCAACGCGCGACCCACAGTAATTCCGCGCAACGCATCGCACCGTGTCGAGTTGCTGGACCGCGAAGGTGAGCCGCTGCTGGAGCTTCCGATGCAGGCCGAACGGGTGTCTGACGTCGTGGATCACGACGAGCGTCAGTTCGCGGTGGTTGTGCCGTGGAGCGCGCGGATGGAGCGTGCGTTGATGCGCATTCGTGTGCGCGATGTGCGTTCGCCACTCGCCGCCGCCACTCGCAGCGCGTATGGCTCGTCCGTTGCCGATGCATCCGGCGCCAGTGTGGCCGATCCCGCGCCGACGTCCAGTGTCGACACTCGAGGCCGCACAAGCGTGCGCTGGAACGCGCGGGCGTTTCCCATGGTGATGGCACGTGACGTCACAACCGGCGATATCCTCGGCTTTTTGCGCAACCCCGGAGACACGTTTAGTGCACGAGGACGCGCGGTAGAACTCGTGTACTCCGACGGCGTGCGGTCAGTCGTCCGGCGCGAGTAGGCTGCTTTCTCCACCGCTGTGCGGGACTTAACTTTGGGTTTCAGGGATTGAGGATCGACTCCTCACTCCCCCACCCAATCCCGATTCCTGACATGGCAACGTACGACGTCATCATTCTCGGCGGCGGTCCCGCTGGCTACGTCTGCGCGCTCCGGTGCGCACAACTTGGCCTCTCCGCTGCCGTGATTGAACGCGAAGCACTCGGCGGTACCTGTGTGCTCTGGGGCTGTATTCCGGCAAAGTCGCTGCTCGAGAGCGCTAGCCTGGCCACGAAACTCTCGCACGCCAAGGAACACGGCATTACGCTGAGCGGCATGTCGCTCGATTATGGCGTGGCGATGAAGCGTTCGCGAGCGATCAGCACGCAGAACTCCAAAGGCGTCGAGTTTCTCTTCAAGAAGAACAAGATCACCTGGATTCGCGGCGACGGCGTGCTGGAGAAAGGCAAGAAGGTTGCCGTCACCGCCGCCGATGGCAAGAAAGAAACACACGAGGCGAAAAAAGCGGTGGTCATTTCCACCGGCTCGCGCGTGCGTGGACTGCCGCATGTCGGGCTCGAACTCGACAAGCAGGTCGTTCTCTCCAGCGACGAAGTGCTCGTGCTGGACCATGCGCCGAAGTCGATGGTGGTGGTGGGTGCGGGCGCGGTCGGTTGCGAGTTTGCTGACGTGTTTAACGCGTTTGGCACACAAGTCACGATGGTGGAAGTCGCGCCGACAATTCTTCCCATCGAAGACGCCGACAGTTCGGCCGAACTCGCCCGGGCGTTCAAGAAGCGCAAGATTGACATGCTGACCGGTGCGCGCATCACGAGCGCCAAGGTCACCAAGACCGGTGCCACGCTCGTCGTCGAAGCAGGTGGTACGACACACACTCTCGCCGTCGAGAAGGTGCTCGTTGCTGCCGGACGTGCGCCTAACGTGGAGAAGATCGGCCTTGAAGCCGTTGGCATCGCGAAGAGTGATCGCGGCTTCGTCAAGATCACCGACAAATTCGAGACAAATGTCGCTGGTTACTATGCGATTGGCGACGTTGCCGGCAATCAGATGCTCGCACACAAGGGCCAACGTGAAGGGCACATTCTTGCCGACATCCTTGGCGGGCAGAAGGCACACGCAGTGAACTATGGCAACATCCCAAGCTGCACGTACTGTCATCCCGAAGTTGCCTCCATCGGGCTCACAGAACAGCAGTGCAAAGACCAGAAGCTCGACTACAAACTCGGCAAGTTTCCCTTCTCGGCCAACGGTCGCGCACGCACGTCCGGCGAGACCGATGGATTCGTGAAGATTATTCGCGATGCCAAGTACGGTGAGATACTGGGTGCACATATCGTTGGTGCGCACGCGACCGAACTGATTCACGAGTTGGTGGTCGCACGCGAAAACGAGTTTACGGTGGAAGAAATTGACCTCGCCGTACACGCGCACCCCACGCTCAGTGAAGCGATTGGTGAGGCGGTGCTCGACTCACTCGGCAAGATGCTGCATGCGTAGCGTTCGGCGCGGTTAGCGTTAGCGCTAGCGCCGGGTAACATGACGATGCATCAACTGTGGGTGTGCGACCTCGGACTCACCGAGTACGACGAAGTGTGGGCGCTGCAAAAACGAGCCGCCGCGGCACGCATCAGTGGGGCGCTGCGAGAGGACTTGCTCATCCTCTGCGAACACCCACCTGTGGTGACGCTCGGGCGCAGCACGAAAGCGGGCAATCTGCTGGCGACGCCCGAGTACCTCGCATCACAGGGTGTACAGCTGCGCGACGTGGAGCGTGGTGGTGACGTGACGGTGCATGAACCTGGGCAGCTCGTCGTCTACCCTATCATCGATCTCAAGCGCCACACGAAAGACCTGCACTGGTATCTGCGGCAAGTCGAAGCGGCGATCATGCTCGCACTCAAACTGCTCGGCTTGGACAGTGAGCGCTCATCAGGACTCACCGGAGTGTGGCGCGGTGGTCGGAAGCTTGCGTCTATTGGCGTGCATGCGCGAGACTGGGTGACATGGCACGGCGTGGCGCTCAACGTGCACAATGATTTGGCGACGTTCGCACACGTGGTACCGTGCGGCATTGATCAGGTGGTGGTGAGCTCCGTGGAACGCGAGTTCGTCGCGGCAGGACACGCCGTGCCGTCAATGGAGCTAGTGAAGGACGCGGTGGTTCGTGGTTTCGCGGAGACGCTGAAGCTGCGCGCGGAGACCGTGCCGAGCGACGAGCGTGGCGTATTGCTGTGATCACGCGGAGAACAGCCGGGTCACGCGGAGACATCGGGATCACGCGGAGGCGCGGAGACGCGGAGAACAGCAGCCAACGTGGAATGCGATGAGGTGGTAGGCTGTGAACGAGCCGCAGTACGACCTGAATACAACAACAGCAGTCGTCGCGGAAATAACAGCAGTCGTCGCGGAATGAAGCGACGGCTGCTGATGTTTTTTGTGTAATCTTTTGCTGTATCGCTGTTGCAGTTCTCCGCGTCTCCGCGGCTCCGCGTGATCCTCTTGGCAGTTCTCGCGGCTCCGCGTGATCCCCTTGGCCGTTCTCGCGGCTCCGCGTGATCCCCTTGGCAGTTCTCCGCGGCTCCGCGTGATCCCAGTTCTCCGCGTCTCCGCGGCTCCGCGTGATCCCATTGGCAGTTCTCCGCGTGAAAGTCTCTACCCCGCGATCACGGCTTAGCGTTCTGCGCTTTCGACATAGAGTCAATGCGTGCCACCGCGCGATACGGATTCGGAATGTTCAGGCGTTCCGCCGCGTCATCAAAATCGCTCCATCCGACACTGACTACGGTGTCGCTCTCCATCAGTAT
>JAYSVL010000178.1:0-2266 GCA_043718595.1 Gemmatimonadaceae bacterium | reverse complement strand
TGCTCGCGCCTTGCATTTGGAGCAGAAGCCACTCTACCGGCTGCTGGAACGTCTGCTGACTCGCCTGCGTGCGTCGCTCGTGGAGTGCGGCGTCACGTCGCAGCGCTTCGGCGAACTGTTTGGGGATGCCGCGTGATGTTTAAAGGCATCCATGAGCCATTCGGTAAGGAGCCTGATCGCAAACCGAGCGACGAGGAGCTTGCCTTGCTGCTCGAAGGCAAGCTCGACCCCGAGCGTCGTTCTCGTGTGCTTGAAGCGTTGGCATCGTCGCCCGATGAGCTCGAGTTGTACGCACATGTCGTCGCCGTTGAGCGCGAGCTCGAGGATGAAGCGTCTACAGTTGGCGCGCCCGAATCGTCGACGAACGTGGTATCAATTGGTGCTGCACCGTCTGCTCGGCGGAGGCGCACGAAACAGCTGCTGCCGTTCGCCGCAGCGGCACTACTACTTATCGCTGTTGGTGTGCCGATATGGCAACGCGTGGGGCCAGGCGCATCACTCGGCAGCCCCGCGAGCACGCTTGCGCTACTTAGTGCTGGGAGCAACGCGCCGGTGGTGCCGCCAAGTGCGTTCGACGTGACGCGAGGCGCGGGAGACAACGGAGCCACCACGGGTCGGGGCGTACGCGTGGGTGTCGGCATCGCCGACGCACTTTTGTTGAGTGTCTCTCGAGATAGCGCATCGGCAGGCGCGTTCGCGCGCACGCTGGAACGTGTGGCGCGTGAGCTCGATCAAGTGCCAGCAGGTGTGGTGGTCGGGCAAGCGTTTCGTGAACTTGCTCGGCAGCCGATTGATGACTCCACCGCAGCACGACTGGCTCGTGCCTCGGACATGGCGGAGCAGTTCGTGGGTGCGCGGGAGGTGCGCGTTGGTGCGTGGCTGACTGCCCTGCGAGCCGCAGCACTGCGCAACGATACCACATTCGTCGTATCAAGAGCGCAAGCGGGAATGCGCGCAGCGCAGCAGCTAGCCGATGCTCGCGAGGGGGCACCTCTGTTAGTAGACGAAATGAGGCGCGCCGTGTCGACGCGCCCAGTGGACTGGGTAAGAGTTGTAGACGCCGCGGCAGCAGTGTCCAAAGTTCTGGGGAGGTAGCCTGAGGCTACCACCCCTCCTGGCAACGTTGAGGCAGCCTCGTCAAGGGGTCCATCGTGCGCCACTCGTGAGCAGACCGCAATCGACCCCGATTGTCGTCAGAGCGACGCCTGATCCGATACCACAAAGTTTTCGTGCTTAAAGCCCAACGGTCGGACTGGTGGATCGCTTGCTCTCGCAGGCAGCTTAAGGTTTGGTCACGAACGTGCCAGAACAAGGTCTGCCCGGCCTTACGAACATCATCCTTAACCCTCCGGGCTGTGTTGGTACGCCTCGACCTCCTGGGATTGTGTGCGTGAGCAAGTAATTCGCTGCGAAGTCCTCGTCCGTTACGGAACTTGAGTCCGTGGCCGGTGCGATTCTGTCGTCAGGGGCCAGATTTTCGATGGAGATTACCACGTCGCCATCCGCAAGGTCGATGTCAGTCGAGGGCCCGCCAAAGCGAGAGTGCAGCGAGAGGGTGCCGTTCTTACGTAGCGCGGTCCACGCGACCGAGTGCGCAAGCACGAGGTCAGTGACACCATTACAGTTCCATGGACCGACGAGAGGAAGCTCAGCCGGGCTCAACACGCCGGCTGTGAGCGCAACTGATGCGAGCACCGTTGGGTGCCACCTGCTGCCCGTGTGCGTCCGCGCGGCCGATGTGGAGTCGGGATTCATCGTCTCGACGAGAAATGAAGACTCAATGCCCGCTCCAGCAGGCGACGCAGAAATCGCGGCGAGGTCAAGCCAGTGGTCACGGAGATCATAGAACGGCCGTGTCGTCGCCGTTCGCGAGTCTTCGCGCACAATCAGCATCGGGTCGTGTCGATTGAGATTGCCCCCTGTCAGCGCGTTAAACTGCTGGGTCTCCGGAAACAAAAGCTCCCATCGGTCGTTGTGCTCTGCCCAGAGTCCAATTCCACGATGTATCAGTGTCACGGTGCTCATTACGCGCTTCCTCAGCTCCCAAGTAATAGAAACGCCGCCCAGATCCGGGGAGCATGGCTCGTCGGGGCAGCGGACTGCAAGAGTGTAAGTTGCGCCGCGCGCAACGCCGCCGCAGGTGTCGCGCCAGCGCGCAAGCGTTCATAGAGTGCGCGCATCAGCGTAGCAGTAGCGGCGTCGTCGACCGGCCACCCGGCCCCGATGACCGCATTGGCGCCAGCTGCGCGAAAGGCGCCAGCTAGCG
>JAYSVL010000177.1:0-6552 GCA_043718595.1 Gemmatimonadaceae bacterium | reverse complement strand
TCGCGGCCTTCGCTGTTGCGGACGCCATCCGGCCAGAGTCGAGCGAGGCGATCGCGCAGTTGCATGCGGCGGGCATTGAGGTGGCGATGCTTACGGGTGATGCGCGCGCCGTCGCCGACGGCGTGGCCAAAGCGCTTGGCATTGACACGGTTTTCGCGGAAGTGCTCCCGGAACAGAAGTCGGCCAAGATTCGCGAACTGCAATCGCAGGGGAAACGGGTGGCGATGATTGGCGATGGCGTGAACGACGCGCCGGCACTCACACAAAGTGATGTGGCCATCGCGATTGGCGCTGGCACGGACGTGGCGGTAGAAGCCGGCGACATCATTCTCGTTCGCAGCGATCCGCGGGACATCGCGCGAATCGTTACGCTCAGTCGCGCAACGTACGCCAAGATGGTGCAGAATCTTTGGTGGGCCGCCGGGTACAATGTTGTGGCGATTCCACTGGCGGCGGGGGTGTTCGCGCGGTGGGGTGTCAACCTCACACCCGCAGCTGCAGCGGTGCTCATGTCCGCCAGCACAATCATTGTCGCGATCAATGCGCAGTTGCTCCGCCGCACCAAACTCTGAACGCCGCGCCAAGGCAGAGTGCCTGTGCCAGCGTCGCGCGCGCTCTTGTCGGGCATCTTTACAGCGTGTAGAATCGCAGCACGCTACCTCTCTCCCCACCGAACCGGAGCCCCCATGCGGTCTGCCTCCATTGCCATCCTACTGCTTGCCGCGGTGGCACCAATCAGGGTGGTACGCGCGCAGATGTCGCGTGCCGATAGCGCGGGCGCCGTGGCTGCGGTGGCCCAGTTTCACGCCGCGCTGGCAGGCGCGGACTCCGCTCGCGCCGTATCGCTGCTCGCCGATGATGTGATGATCCTCGAAAGTGGTGCGATCCAGACACGAAACGATTATCTCGGTCACCATCTCGGTGCCGATATGAAGGCTAGCGGTACGTCAAAGGCGGCACGGTCGGTCGTGCGTGTGAGCCTCACCGGTGGGTCAGCCATCGTTGTGTCAAAGTCCGTTTCGCCACCTACCGGCGCTGAGGGAAACACCGGATCCGAGATGGCTGAGCTGATGGTGCTGTCCAAGACGGCAAGCGGATGGCAGATACGCGCGGTGCATTGGTCGTCGCGTCGGCGGAAAGCATGAGTCGCCGCAACGCAGCCGTGCCCGGCTCGCGCACGCGAACCGCTCTGGCGCTCACCGTAGTTGCCGTCGGTGCAACCGCCGTTTCCGCATTCGCGATGCGCAGCGTTACGCTGACAAACACACCGGCCATCGGTATTGACAGTCTTGCAAGTCCGGCTCGCCCGGGCAGCGCAGAACCGAATTTGACTGTGGCTCCGGACGGGCGCGTGTTCATGTCGTGGCTGGAACCGGCGGACTCCGGATACGCGGTCCGTTTTGCATCACACGACGGCACGAAGTGGTCTGACGCACGCACGATCGCGCGCGGTCGCGACTTCTTCATCAACTGGGCAGATTTTCCCTCCATCGAGGTGCTCGAGGGAGGTTGGCTGGCGGCACACTGGCTGCAGCGCAACGGCCCGGGCACGTATGCGTACGGTGTGCGCATTGCGCAGTCACGCGACAACGGCATGACGTGGAGCGCACCGGTCACACCACATCTGGATTCGGCACAGGCCGAACATGGTTTCGTCGCCATGTGGCGTGAGGCCGGTGCGCTTGGTGCGGTGTGGCTCGACGGTCGCAAGTTCAAGAAGGACGGACACGACATGTCGAACGAGATGATGCTCGTGACCACCACGTTGCAACCGGACGGTTCACGTGGGCCAGAAATCCGGCTTGACGAACGCACCTGCGATTGTTGCCAGAACGCAGCGACTGTCACGACGAACGGACCGATCGTCGCCTATCGCAATCGCTCGGCGGACGAAATTCGCGACATCTACGTCGCACGTCGTGTGAACGGGAAGTGGACCACCGGGGTGCCCGTACACAACGACAACTGGAAGATCGCCGCGTGTCCGGTGAACGGACCAGCGCTCGCCGCACGGGACAAGCGGGTGGCATTGGCATGGTTCACGGCACCCAGCGACAGCGGTCGCGTGAATCTCGCGTTTTCTGACGACGCTGGCGCGACGTTTTCTCCGCCCACGCGTATCGACGGCGGCACACCAGCAGGACGGGTGGATGTCGCACTGCTGCCCGACGGTGGCGCACTGGTGACGTGGGTAGAACGTGTAGGCGGCGACGTGGCGGCTGTTCGTGCGCGACGCGTCGCGCGAAATGGCAAGGCCGGTACGGCAACCACGATTGCATCGTCGTCGATTGCGCGGGCTAGCGGTTTTCCAAGAGTTGCAATCACCGGCTCAAGCGTGATGTTTGCTTGGACGGTTCCCGGTCGCCCGTCAGGCATCCGTATCGCGCGTGCACCGCTGGCGGAGTTCAAGTGACTTGTTCGCGAAACATGCGGGCACACACATTCGCGCTTGTGAGTCTCGTGCTGCTCCACGGTTGTAGCTCGCGCACCGAGGGCGCTGTCGCGGGCGATGGTCGTGTGGAGGTTGGCTTGCCCGCTCCCGCCTATGCCACCGTGTCCCTCAACGGTGATTCTGTGTCTCTGAGTAGGGAGCGTGGCAAGGTAGTGTTGCTCAACATCTGGGCCACGTGGTGTCATCCGTGCCGCACCGAAATTCCCGAATTGCGACAACTGCACGAACGCTATCGGGCGCGTGGTTTGGAGCTGATCGGCGTCAGTGTCGACACGGATGGCACGGACGATACGATTCGCGGATTCATGCGCGACTTTCAGATGAACTTTCCGATCTGGCGTGATCCCGACGAACGCATTTCGTCGTTATTCCTGACGATTGGCGTGCCGGCCACTTTTCTCATCGACAAAGCAGGAATTTTGCGCTGGCGGAAAACCGGGCCGATCGCGCCCAACGACACGTCACTGAGTGCAGCGATTGAGCGCGCGTTGGGATCCTGATGGTTCAGCCCGCGTCCATCGGTTTGACGATCAGTTTCACCGCTGGTGTGCTGAGTTTCCTGTCGCCGTGTGTGCTGCCGCTCATCCCAAGCTACGTCAGCTTCATCACAGGACTCGGTCTCGACGACATTCAGCGTTCGCGCAAAACCACGCTGGTGCATTCGCTGCTCTTCGTCACCGGCTTTACCGTCGTCTTTCTCGCATTGGGCGCGACGGCGACCGTCATGGGCCGGTTGTTGTTGCAGCAACGCGAGTGGGTTGGACGTGTCGGCGGAGTGTTGGTGATTCTACTCGGCTTCTACTTGCTTGGCGTGCTGAATATCGGCGCACTCGGTCGCGAGCGGCGCGTACACATTGCAAACAAGCCGCTTGGGTATCTGGGCACTGTCTTGGTGGGTATGGCGTTCGCGGCCGGATGGACACCATGCATCGGCCCTATTCTCGGCGCGGTGCTCACGTACACCGCGAGTTCGGCTGATCTCAATCGCGGATTGCTGCTGCTGCTGGCGTACTCGCTGGGGCTCGCGGTACCGTTTCTGCTGGCCGCACTGATGATCGATCGCTTCATGCAGCTGTTCAAGCGGTACCGCGGCGTGATTGTGTGGATGTCGCGCGCCTCGGGCGTGTTACTGATCATCGTTGGCGTGTTGATGATCACTGGCAGCATGACGGTGATGACGACGTGGCTGCAGCAGTGGACACCCGAGGCGCTGCGGAGCCGCATTTGACATCACGCTCAAGGCTCGTTGCCGCTTACGAGTGAGCCGCACGGTTTCACGCCGCGCGCTGCTACAGCGCACCGGTATCGCGATGGGCGCGCTTGCCGTTGGGACAACAGCGGTTGCGTTCAGTGAGGGTGATCGTGGCGCCGACGCAGACCGACCGCTATTCAGCCGCACCCTTGGCGACGGTGATCAGGCCGTGGTGTTTCTCCCGGGGATCGGCGCAACGACGCGTTATTGGAGCAGCAGGGTCGAGCCCCTCGCCGCGCGTGCTCGACTGATTCTGATCGACCTTCTGGGCTTTGGGCAGTCACCAAAGCCGTGGACCACGTACACGGTGGGCCGTCATGTGACCGCGTTGCATGACGTGATCGGCCCGGCTGCACAAGTGCAGGGCCCACTCGTGCTTGTCGGGCACTCGCTTGGTGCACGTTTGGCGGTTGCATACGCGAGTCGCTATCCGCGCGAGATTCGTCAACTGGTGCTGGTCAGCTTGCCGTACTATGGAGACGAGGAGCAAGCGCAGGGGTTCTTCCGGCGTCGCGGTGCGCAAGGGTGGGTGACGACGCACACCGTGCCCCTCGCGCTCGCCTGCCTGGTCACGCGGCGTGTACTCGGCCCGTTGTTGCCGCAGTTAATCACGAACGTTCCGCGTGATGTCGCCGAGGACTTGTTGCAGATGACCTGGCGTTCGTCAACGTCGACCACGAAGGAAGTGATTTTCCACTACAATGTGGGCGCCGACTTGCAGCAACTGGCCGGGCATGTCCCGCTACTCTGTTTGCACGGTGATCGTGATGAGACAGCGCCATTGGCCACGATGCGCGCGCTCGCGGCGTCGCACGCAGGCTGCACCCTCCGTGTGTTGCCCGGCGGCGATCATCACCTCGTGTTGCGCAATCCCGACTGGGTACGCGAACAGATCGCGTCAGTGTTGTAAACTGCAGTTCGCACGTCGCGTCGAATTCACCGCCGAACGCTCAAATGTGCCTATGTGCAGCGCCGACGACGGCTCCCGGTTGGATACCGTCGCGTTTGAGCTCCTTCTCCGTCGCCACCGATGCCATGCGGCGGCCGACAATATCTGCGCGACGTCGAGCGTCGGCTGCCAATCCTCGCCTTTCTGCTCAACGAGAGCTATCCGTGGCCGCCTCGACTGATCGACGGATTCGACGCCGCGTCGCCACAACTGCAGCCGAGTACGGCGAACATTCGCGCGTTGCGCGCTGCGCTGCAGCAGGAGCGCGTCGTCGCATGGTTCACCACGCCGTCCGATCTGGAGGCGCGAGTCAGTACCGCTATCACGATGACCGGACTCACGCGTCAACTCGACCTGCAGCCCGCGACGGCGCTTGACGCGGCGGCCGGTGTCGCGGGTGACAGGTCAGCCGAGCACGGAATTCGCATGGCCATCTTGAATGCGGCGCCGGTTCGGGGAGGCGATGCTGAGCCAACCCGTACGAATCGCGGATCTGCAGCGGGCATCGGTGGTCGATCTGTTGCGCCCCTAGCCAACAAATCGCACGCCGCGTGTAAACACGACCGGTCGCGGCGGCATCGAACTGTAACCCGATCACCGGCAGGAGCCGCCATGCTGAAACACGCCATCGTTGTCGCCGCACTTCTTTTCTCGAACTCTAGTGCATCGAGAAGCCCGCGCGCGCTCGAGTACACATTGCACGTTAGTCCGTCGGATCTTTCCGGTGTGACGGTTGAACTCCGCGCGCGGTCTGCGCCAGCTTCGCTAGTGCTCGCCGCGCACGCACACCCGGAATACGATGACAAGTACTGGCGTTACGTAACAGAGTTTCGCGCGACCAATGCGAAAAATGACAAAGTCGGCGTTCAGCATTCGGACAGCGTGCTTTGGCAACTCGACAACGCGACTGGCGACGTCATCGTTCGCTATCGCGTGAATTTTCCGGATGACGCACTGCCTCGCTCGTCGTGGAAACCCTTCCTTGCTGCAACAGGCGGCCTCATTGGCGGACCGCAATCGTTTCTCTACCCCATTGGTTTCGAAAGCGCGCCCGTTACAGTGACGCTGGACATTCCGCGTGAGTGGCGCGTAGCCACAGGCCTGCGCGGAGGGTCGAGCGCGCGAACATTCTCGGCACCAAACGTGCTCACACTGCTGGAATCGCCGATGCTTGTTGGCACCCTCAGTGAATGGAAATTCCACGTGAAGAACCTTCCGCATCGGGTGTTCTATTGGCGCCTGCCAAACGCCACGCCTTTTGATAGCGTGGCATTCGTGCACGGTATTGAACAGGTTGCGATCAAGGCCGTTGAGCTGTTCGGTGCAGCGCCGTATTCGGATTACACCTTTCAGTTTCAGGACGGCGCCTACAGCGGCGGCCTGGAACACCCCAACTCCGTCACACTCGGCGCACCCAGCGCGGACCTCGCACGCAGTCCAAATGCGGTGCTGTCGGAAACAGCGCACGAGTTTGTGCACGCATGGAACCTGATGGCCATGAAGCCCAAGGCGTATCGCGACGTTGACTATCGCGTACAGCCGCCGGTTTCGGAACTCTGGTTCAGCGAAGGCCTAACCATGTTCTATGCAGATCTGCTCATGCGCCGCGCACGTTTGGCAACGGACGATTCAACGCGCACTGCACATTTGGAGAACCTCATCGCACGGTATCTCGCGGCACCAGGCAACGCGCGCTTCTCCGCGGAACAGGTGAGCCGAGTGGAATACAACGCGCCAGAAAACGCATTGGGCGACTACTCCGCAAGTTCGCATTTGCAGGGTGAGCTGATTGGCGCCATGCTAGGGCACTTGAGCGGCAGAAGTTGATGTAAATGAGTCAAGTTTGTCAGGCAGCGAGTTTCTCAGCGGCGCACCACGCATCCATCGCGCGCTCGAGCT
>JAYSVL010000176.1:0-6552 GCA_043718595.1 Gemmatimonadaceae bacterium | reverse complement strand
AGGCGATCGGCATTGGACTGCTGGTCGGCTTTGGTTTGTACGCACTCATTGAGCGTGGCCGTGCGGAGCGCGAGAAAGTGTGGGCGGGCATGGCGCGGGAGGCCGCGCATCAGTTGGGAACGCCGCTCTCGGCGATGGCGGGATGGATCGAGCTGCTGCGTGAAGAGACGAGCACGCCGTCGGCAGTACGTGCGGTGCAGGCGATGGAGCAAGACATGCTGCGGCTGGATCGTGTATCGCATCGCTTCGAGCGCATCGGTCGCCCGCCTCGGAGCGAACAAGTGGACTGCGCAGAACTCGTCGATCGATTGGCCGCGTACTTCGCGGCACGCGCGCCGACCCTGGCGCGACTGGTACAGATAACTGCGGCGCACCCAGATGGCCCCTTGGTGGCCTCTGGCGACAGCGTGCTCTTGGAATGGGTGCTGGAAGTGCTGATCAAGAACGCGATCGATGCGCTCGGCGGTCGCGACGGGACGGTGGTCATTTCCGCACATGCGATACCGGAAGGTGGTGTGCGTATTCGCGTGGCAGATAACGGGCCGGGCGTACCGCGCCACTTGCGCAAGCGCATCTTCGACGCGGGGTTCACCACGAAAGACCGCGGATGGGGCATTGGTCTGGCACTCGCGCGACGGATCGCCGAAGAGAATCACGGTGGGCAACTGGTGCTCGCCGATACCAGTCCTGGCGCCGCCTTTGACGTTATCTTGCCTGCATGAGAACAACGGGGTGGGCGGGGTCGCTGTTTGATACGACGACGCCGTCGTCATACGATGTGGGTTCTGCCATGCGTGGACTGAACCCGGCGCAGGCGGAAGCGGTGGCACACAATGACGGACCAATGCTGGTCATCGCCGGTGCTGGCTCAGGCAAAACTCGCGTGCTGACGAGCCGGATTGCGCGATTGATCGGCGAGCGCGGCGTCGCGCCGCACGAGATTCTCGCCGTCACCTTCACCAACAAGGCCGCTGGCGAAATGAAGTCGCGTATCGCCCGTGCGCTCGGTCGCGAGCCAAAGGGCATGTGGTGTGGCACCTTTCACGCACTCGGCGCGCGTCTGCTTCGGGGCGCGGCACCGCTCGTTGGGCGCGAGATGAACTTCACGATCTACGACGAAGATGACGCGCTCGCGGCTCTCAAGCGCGTGATGGAACGTCGCGGTATTAGCCCAAGCCAGTTTGCGCCGAAGGCGTTGTTAGGCGCCATCAGTGACGCGAAGAATGCCCTCATCTCGCCCAGTGAGTACGCGATGACGGCATACGACGCGTTCACCAAGGCCGTCGTCAGCGTCTACGCAGATCTCGAATCGGCGCTCGAGCGCGCGAACGCCGTCACCTTTGATGATTTGCTAGTCCTGCCGGTCCGCGCGCTGCAGCGTGATGAAGGCCTTCGCTCACACTACCAGCGGCGATTTCGCTACGTGCTCGTTGACGAATACCAGGACACCAACGCCGCGCAGTATAAGTTCGTCTCGTTGATCGGTAATCCGCGCGGCAACGTGATGGTGGTCGGTGATGATGATCAATCCATCTACGGATGGCGTGGTGCGGATATTCGCAACATCCTCGACTTTGAGCGCGACTTCCCTGGAGCGCGCGTGGTCCGGCTTGAGGATAACTACCGATCGACCCCGAACATTCTCGCACTCGCCAACGTCGTCATCGCAGAGAATAGCGAGCGGCGCGGGAAGACGCTGCGCGCAACACGTCCGGTCGGCGCACCCGTCACGATGCTGCAAACGCTTGACGAGCGCGACGAAGCGGAGTGCATCGTTGACGCTATTGCCACGCGCACAGCAAAGGGGGAGTGCGCGCGGCGCGACTGTGCCGTGCTCTATCGCACCAATGCGCAGAGTCGAGCCATTGAGGACGTCTGTCGACGGCGCGGCGTGCCGTATCGACTCGTCGGCGCCGTGCGGTTCTATGATCGGCGCGAAATTCGCGATCTCATGGCCTACCTCAAACTTGTCGCCAACGCCGCCGACGATGAGGCGTTTCGCCGCGCGGTGAACGTGCCCAAACGCGGACTGGGCGATGTGACGATCGCGGCGCTCGCCGAGCGCGCGGCGCTTGAGGGCATTTCGCTGCTGGCGGCGTCCACACGACTTGACGTGGTTGCGACGATGCGCCCGGCGGCTCGCGCGTCACTCGAAGAGTTTGTTGCCTTAGTTCGACGTTTGCGCGCACAGGCGAGCGAGGCGGCCGTCGACGAGTTGCTGCGCGACTTGATTGAGGCCACTCGTTATGTGGATCACCTCCGCGCGGAGGGACCCGAGGGCGCTGAGCGCATTGAAAACGTGCGGGAGATGGTGGCCGGTGCTGCGGAAGTGGTCGCTGACGAAGGCGGCGAAGTCGGGTTGACGCCGTTGGATCACTTTCTCCAGAAGGCCACACTCGTCACTGGTGTAGATCGCCTCGACCCCGACGCCGATGCGATTACCATGATGACGATGCACAATGCCAAGGGACTCGAGTTTCCACTCGTGTTCATCTCCGGGCTGGAGGATGGTCTCTTCCCGCTGGCGCGCGCGGCCGACGACCCCAAGCAGCTTGAAGAGGAGCGTCGTTTGTTCTATGTCGGCATTACGCGCGCCGAACGTGTGCTCTACCTGACATATGCCGAACAACGTCGACGTAATGGCGAGCTGATGATGTCGATGCCCTCGCGATTCCTGCGCGTAATCAGCCCAACGCTGGCGGAGCGGCACAAGTCGCTGCGGGCGTGCACCGAGGGTCGACATGCGTACGGTGATGCCGGACGTCCGCCGGGCACTGAGAGCTGGGGACGCAGCGGAGCGAATGCGAGGCCCGGCGTCAATCCGACATTGTCGGCGAAGCGCACCGTTGGGCAGTACGGCAGCGCGGCTTATCGCGGTGGTGACCTCGCGTTTGGTAAAGCGCCGAACACGTGGGCGGCGACCAAGGGTGCGAACCGCAAACCCGTCGAACCAGAGGACGAGTCGCAGGATGCACCAATGTTTCTGGTGGGCGAACGCGTGCGTCACGGTCGCTTTGGCAGCGGCACCATCGCGGAGCTAAGTGGCAGTGGTCGCGACGCCAAGGTGCGCATTCAGTTTGATGATCAGGACGTCGGTCGCAAAACGCTCGTCGTCGCGCAGGCCAACCTGGAGCGAGGGTTCGAATAGGTGAGCGTTTCGGCAGATGATCTCAGACGCGTTGCGACACTGGCGCGTGTGGGTGTGAGTGAATCACTGATTCCGGAGATGCTGCATGACCTCAATCGCATTCTCGCGCATATGGACGTGCTGCAGCAAGTCGATGTCAATCGCGGAGCGGGCCCGTCGGCCGCACCACCAATGCGCTTGCGAGACGACGTCAACACGCCGGTTGCACTGGCGACAGAGCGTCGCGCATTCGCGCCAGCGTATCGCGACGGATTCTTTCTCGTGCCACGGCTCGAGTCACACGGCGATGTCGGTGCCTCAGTCGCTTCAGACGACGCAAGATTACGGCACTCCCTGGCGGACTCCTCGCGCTATCGGCATCGGCAACCGCGCTCGCGGTGCGTACCGGCGAGATCCACGCGGAGTCGGTGGTCAACGCGTCACTTGAACGCATGGACGTTGTGGTGGCGGGAAAGACTGGTCTCAATGCCGTGCTCTACACCGACCCCGTAGGCGCGCGCGACGCCGCAGCGCTGGTGCAGGCACGGGCGGGCGAGGCGATGCCGCTCGCCGGCGTGCCGATCGTGATCAAGGACAACATCGCAACGTTGCGTATGCCAACGACGTGCGGTTCGCGCATTCTTGGCGACTACGTAAGTCCGTTTGAGGCGACGGCGGTCGCGCGGCTTCGCCACGCCGGTGCAATCATCGTCGGCAAAACGAACATGGACGAGTTTGCAATGGGTTCGTCTACGGAGAACAGCGCGTTCGGCCCAACAAGGAATCCGCACGACATGAGCCGAGTGCCAGGTGGCTCCTCCGGCGGGTCGGCGGCGGCGGTGGCGTCGGGCGTCGTGCGTGTCGCACTAGGCTCGGAGACGGGCGGTTCCGTGCGACAGCCTGCGGCCTTCTGTGGCGTTGTCGGCGTCAAGCCCACATATGGGCGCGTCAGTCGACACGGGCTCGTGGCGTTTGCCTCGTCGCTCGATCACATCGGTGTATTCGGTCGCACGGTCGACGATGCCGCGCTCGTATTGCAAACGATCGCCGGCCTGGATCCACTGGATGCCACGTCCGTGGACCGACCGGTCGCCGAGTATCGCCGCGCCGCAGTCGCCATCGACAGCCATCCGTTGCGCGGTGTCGTTGTTGGGTGGCCAGTCGAATACTTTCCCCCAACGCTGGATCCGCGAATTCGCGCACTGTGTAATCGCGCGGCTGACGCGCTGCGTGCGCTCGGCGCAGACGTACGGGAGGTGTCGCTCCCGCATACCGCACTCGCGGTGCCGGTGTATTACATCGTCGCACCGGCAGAAGCATCAAGCAATCTGGCCCGCTTCGATGGCGTGCGGTACGGAAGGCGGATGGACGACTCGAGTTTGCGCGCGATGTACGATACAACCCGCTCGACTGGATTTGGCGCGGAGGTCACGCGCCGCATTCTGCTCGGCACATTCGTACTCAGTGCCGGTTACTACGATGCGTACTACAAACGCGCACAAGCGGTGCGACAATTGATCGCCGCAGATTTTGAGGACGTGTTTGCCAACGGCATCAATATTCTGCTGACGCCGACTACGCCCACGACCGCATTTCCGATCGGAGCCAAATCCGATCCATACGACATGTATTTGAGTGACGTCTTCACGGCCACGGCCAACCTCGCGGGCATTCCCGCGATGTCATTGCCGATCGGACGGGTTGATGGCCTTCCTGTTGGTGGTCAACTGTTGGCGCCTCATTTTGAAGAAGCACAGATGCTGCGCGTGGCGTATGCATTGGAAGGCGCGCTCGGTCAGGATGCGCATCAATGAATGCAGAACGGTTTGAACTCGTCATCGGGCTTGAGGTACACTGTCAGCTCAAGACGCGCACCAAGGCGTTCTGCGGTTGTCTCACGACGTTTGGTGCGTCACCGAATGCCCAGACATGTCCGGTGTGCCTTGGGCTTCCCGGAGCACTACCGGTGCTCAACCGGGAAGCCGTTACGCTCGCTGCGCGTACGTCGCTGGCGCTTGGCTGCACGGTACACGAGACATCCGTGTTTTCGCGCAAGAACTACTTCTATCCCGATCTGCCGAAGGGATATCAGATCACGCAATTCGATCGACCCATTGCGACGCATGGCGGCATCACCATCGGGAGTGGTGGTGACGGAACGCCACGGCGCATACGCATCACGCGAGTTCACATGGAGGAAGACGCGGGCAAGTCGGTTCATGATCGATTCGCGGGAGTTTCTGCCGTCGACCTCAATCGCGCCGGAACACCGCTGGTGGAGATTGTCTCCGAACCCGATCTGCGGTCCGCTGCGGAGGCCGGTGCCTATCTGCGTGCGCTCAAGCAGATCCTGGAGTACACCGAGGTGTCCGACGCGAACATGGAGGAAGGCTCGCTGCGCGTCGACGTCAACATATCGGTGCGTCCGCACGGAGATTGTAGGCTGCACACGCGCACCGAGATCAAAAACCTGAACACCTTCTCCGGCGTCGAACGGGCCATCGATGTGGAGTTTGCCAGACAGTGCGCCATGGTGGAACGCGGCGACACGGTGTCGCAGCAAACGATGATCTGGGATGCCGTGCGCGGCGAAATCCGTCCAACGCGCAGCAAGGAATCGAGCCACGACTATCGCTACTTTCCCGAGCCCGACCTACCGCCCTTGGTGCTGGACCGGCAATGGCTCGCGCGGCAACGCAACGAACTTCCCGAACTGCCCGCGGCAAAATGTGCGCGGTTCGAAACCGTCTACGGACTGGCTGCGGCGGAGATCGAGCAACTGACCGCGACCGTCGACATTGCCAATACCTTCGAGCAGGTCGCGGCGGCAAGTGGTGATGCCAAGCGCGCGGCGAATTGGGTGCTGGGTCCACTGCTCGGCGCGCTGAATGTCTCTCGGGGGCGCATCACCGAGTATCCCGTTTCTCTGCAGCGTATCGGCGCGCTCATTCAGTTGGAGATGGCCGGTGCCATTTCCAACGCTGCCGCACGACAGCTCTTCGTTTTGATGGAGACCGAGACACTCGCTCCAACGGCGCTCGCCGAACGCGAGGGGTTACTGAAAGTGAGCGATGATGCGCTCCTCCTCGCGTGGATTGATACCGTCCTGGCCGAACATCCGCTGGAGGCGACGCGTTTTCTCGCTGGCGAAAGCAAATTGCAAGGCGTATTGGTGGGATTCGTCATGAAACAGTCGAAAGGATCCGCCGACCCCCGTCGCGTCAATCAACTCTTGGCGGCACGCATCGGTTGAAAGAGCGGCGGAGCGAGGGCCGCGGCGAAACCGAGCGTCGATTGCGGCATACCGAACATGCGATCCGCCGCAATCGCCGCACGAACGTCTCCACCTTGTCGACGGGCCGCGCGCCGAACGCGTTTCGCTGAACGTAGCGGCTCGTCGCCCGACGGATCAAAAGCAAACGCCT
>JAYSVL010000175.1:0-2274 GCA_043718595.1 Gemmatimonadaceae bacterium | reverse complement strand
AGGAATTTCTGCTTCTCCTGATCAGCGTATCCTGGGACCTCCGTTCGTGCTGCGGCAAGTCTCGCGTTGACCTCATTGTTCAAGCTGTCGGCAATGTCCAGCACCGTGCACCACGCTTCGCTGTCGTCCACCTCCGCACGTTGCAGGACGGCAGCGCCACTATGCGCTTGCTGCACGGTGTGCGCGAGTTCGTGTGCAAGCAGGTGACGTCCAGCGTTCGTGCCAGGTGCGTATTGCGCATCACCGAACACGATGCTGCAGCCAACGGTGTACGCGCGGGCGTGTATCTGGCGGGCAGACTCCGTCGCCCTCTCGTTCGTGTGCACGCGGACACGCGAGAAGTCATGACCGAAACGCGATTCCATGAACTGTCGCACGTTGGCGTCGAGCGGCGACCCGGGTGAAGTCAGCGCCTCGTGCACAATTGGTGGAGACGGCATCGTGATGCCCGACAGCATGGCCGCGCTCCGGCGCACGATGTGATCCGCTCCCTCGTTGCACGACGCGCACCGATGCTGTACCCCTGCATCACTCCCTGACCGCGAACGTTCTTCCGTCTGCGTTGGTCGCGCGTCGCTCATGCGCATGACTTCGTCCGCCATGTGATCCGCTTCGCGTTCCAGCGGGTCGTGCGACGAACCCACAACAAGCTTTGCTTGCACGACGGGAGCTGGTGCGCTACGCAATACCGAAATTCGGTCGAGCGCCCACTTCGTCACTGGCGTAAGGTGATGATCTCCCGCCGGCTGTTTGGATTCGCTGGACTCCCGCGAAGGCCGACGCAACACGGGAGCCGCGCGCGTGGCCGACGTGGACGCGGGTGCGACCGCGTGCTTCAAGCTGGCTCGGGTCACATTCGTGCGGTCATGAAACGTCGCAGCGGCTTCGATCATCGCAGGCTGAGGCCACGTAGCGTCTCACTTTGATAGACTTTGCGTACTGTCTCGCGAGTGCGACGAGTACGCGTAACGACGCCGAGGGCGGACGCCCGTCGAAGAGCTTTCAGACCATGAGGTCAACGACGTTGTCCGGCGTAGGAACGAAGCCCTTCACGAATCTCTCGAGGCGAGCAGCCTGGGGTGGTTGGAGGCGAACGAACACCGAAATATTCGATCATGCGTGCCGATCAGCAAGGCGCCCAGCTCACCGTTAGTGCGGCCGCCGTTGTCGAGGGCGTGTTGGTGATCAAGACCGTGATGCACCGTTTTCAACCGGAGTGACGACATGAGAACCACGTACTTTGAGCACGATGACATCCTCGTGTTGCGCATGGTCGACAAGCCGATCGTGCGCGAGGTGTCTCAGGATTGCGTGCTGCGCGATGACGTGTCGCGCTGTGGGGGTGCGCCACTCGACGATTATCTCAGCAGCGGAACGGTTTGCTTTTCGGACCGGGCACAGCTAGCGTTAGCCGGGTCAGAGCGCGCCGTCCTGCTCTAACACGATGATGGGCGTGACCGACCGCGCGCAGTGGGGACGTCTCACTGCGCGACATGTCGACGCCGTCTTTTCGGTTCGCGGGGATTTCCCCGCGGCCCATTCTGCCCCCTCGTCCCCCCCAGGAGGCGTTTCCATGCAGGTGTTGCGATCACGTGCCGCGCTCGCGCTGGCATTTTTTGTGTCACTCGCCGGGACCGACAGGGTTGCCGAAGGCCAGCCTGCGACTGGCGCGGTCGCCGGAAGGGTGACCGACCTCGGGACCAAGGGTCCGCTGTCAGATGTGCGAGTGCAGGTGGTGGGAACGATGAGCGCGGCGCGCTCGGACGCCAATGGCGCCTATCGCATCACCGGCGTGCCGGCTGGCACATATACAGTGCGGGCGATCCGCCTGGGCTATGCGCAGGGCGTGGCGACCGTCACGGTGACGGCGGGCGGCTCGGCGACGGCCGACTTCACGCTCAGCGTGGCGGCCACGAACCTCGACGTGATCACCATTTCGGCGACTGGCGAGCAGCAGCGCAAGCGCGAGGTGGGTGCGTCGATCAGCCGCATCGACTCGGGAGCCTTCAACCCGGCGACAGTAGCCAACTTCTCGCAGGTGCTGGCGGCGCGGACGCCGGGCATCGTGGTGCAGCAGGGGGCCGGGACGAGCGGCACTGGCAGCCGGATCCGGTTGCGCGGCGTGACCTCGATCAACTTGTCGAATGATCCCTTGCTGGTGATCGACGGCGTCTTTGCGAATAACAACGTGGGCGGGCTGACGTTCGGCGTCGGTGGTGCGCAGTCGTCGCGCTTCGATGACATCAACCCGGAAGACATCGAGGACATTCAGGT